>CAZAKL010000020.1:0-12671 GCA_964486025.1 uncultured archaeon | reverse complement strand
GGATAGGGTAAAATTATAAGGGAAACGGGTTTCACTCCAGGAAGTGCTCCGGCTTTGGAGGTTCTGGAGATTCACCCTTCCTCGTACGAATCTGCTTGACCACTTCGGGCTGCAGATCCTTCGGGAGTGGCTCAAATCCTGCGGGCTCGTAGGTCCAGAATGCGCGGCCCTGGGTTGCTGAACGTATTGCTGCTGCGAAACCAATCATCTCCTTAACCGGCGCCTTCGCCTTTATGATGAGTCGTTCGCCCTCGCTCTGTATGTCAAGTATCTGTGCACGGCGCTGCTGGAGTTCCTTGTTAATTGCACCCATGTACTCCTGCGGCGCGTAGATGTAGACGTACTGCTTTGGCTCGTAGAGGAACGGGTCTGCCTGAAGCATTGCTGCATATATTGCGCGCTTGACCGCAGGTATTACCTGAGCTGGACCTCTGTGCACCGCGTCTTCGTGGAGTACAGCATCCTCGAGAACGACCTTCACGCCCATGACCTTCTCGCGGGCCAGAGGACCGTCATCCATTGCCTCCTGGAATGCCTGTATAATAAGCTCCTTCGCCTCATTCAGGTACTGGACACCCTTGGTGCGGTCCACGAAGACGTTGTGGTTGTGCGCTGCCCAGACGTTCTTGGCATCGTTGGGGTCCATTCCCGCCTCCAGATATTCCTTCTCGTACTGGCGGGGCTTGTACTTGCCCTCCGGTATCTTGCCCTCCACAAGGGCCTCAAGAACGCTCGGCTCGAGTGGCTCAACGTGTATGTAGAACTTGTTGTGGTGGTTAGGAGACTTGCCCTCCACCGTCGGGGAGACCTTCCTCACGGACTCTCTGTAGACAACGGTGGGCGGCGAGACGTTGACCGGAATCTTGTTGTCATGCTCCACACGGTGGACAATGACCTCCAACTGAAGTTCACCCATACCTGAGACGAGGTGCTCACCGGTCTCCTTGTTGATTTCGACACGGACGGATGGTGTCTCCTTCGCTATCCTGCGTAGAACCTCTGAGAGCTTTGTAATGTCCTTTGGGTTCTTCGCCTCTATTGCGACAGTCACCACCGGCTCAAGCTTCGTTGCAAAGGATTCGAAAGGAGCTATCTCCTCCTCCGCTATGGTTTCACCGGCGTAGACATCTTTTATGCCGACGACGGCTGCAATGTTGCCCGCTGGGACCTCGTCGACGACAACGCGGTGTGGACCCATGTAAAGGGAAATCTGCTGGATTCTTGCGTCACGCTTCGCGTTAATAAGCTTCACATCCATACCGCGGCGGAGTGTTCCGGAATAAATACGGCCTGTGGACACGTCGCCGGCGTGTGGGTCAACGGAAACGTCCGTGACGACCATGACGAGCTTGCCATTCTTGTCAACGTTGAGCATCTGCTTGCCAATCTCGCTGTTGATGTCGCCCTTCCAGAGGTAGGGAATGCGGTATTTCTGTGCTTCAACTGGCGACGGGAGGTGCTGGATAACCATGCGGAGGACGACGTCGTAGAGCTTGATCTTCTGTGCGAGCTCCTTCTGCCTGTCTTGCTGGAGGTATTCATAGACGTCCTTGAACGTAACACCCTTCTCCGCTGCGTAAGGAACGGAGAGAGCCCAGTTGTGGTAAGCAGAGCCGAAGGCAACGGAACCGTCGTTAACAGAGACCTGCCACTTCTTCTTGAACTCCTCGGGGGCAAACTTGCGTATGAGGTCGTTCACTTCACGTATAATCTCCGCGAAGCGCTCCTGCATCTGCTGGGGGGTCACCTGAAGCTCGTTGATAAGGCGGTCGACTTTGTTTATGAAGAGAACGGGCTTTACGCGCTCGGAGAGTGCCATGCGAAGAACCGTCTCCGTCTGGGGCATCACACCCTCCACGGCATCGACTACGAGGACGACACCGTCAACCGCACGCATGGCACGGATGACCTCGTCTGCGAAGTCCACGTGTCCCGGCGTGTCAATGATGTTGATGATGTAGTCCTTGTCCTTCCAGTCGTAGAGGATAGAGATGTTTGCTGAGAAAATTGTGATACCCCTCTCCCTCTCCATCTCGTAGAAGTCCATGACGAGCTGCTTACCGGCCAGGTCCTCGGAGAGAAGGCCGGAAGCAGCCACAAGGTTATCCGTAAGCGTGGTCTTTCCGTGGTCAATGTGCGCAACGATTCCTATGTTCCTAATCTGGTCTGTCTTGTACATGACATCCTTCATTCTCTTGATTATCTCTTCTATCTTACCCATGAGCATCACCTGGAGCGCTTAGCTATTCTCTCTATCTCCTCGCGGCGTGTCACCGCAAAGGACTTGGGGTCATTCTGTGCAGCAGCAATCAACTCCTCCGCGAGCGCCTCTGCCGCGGAAACCTTGGAGTTGAACGATTTGGAGAACGCGGCAAGGGATATATTCCTCAGGGCCACGTCAAGCGCCCTGAGTGGGGAAACATCCACTGCTACCGGTACAAATACACCGCCCACCTGGACGCGAACGACGTCCTCCCTGGGCGCAGCGTTGACAACAGCGTCGACAAGGACCTGAACAGGATTCTGGCCTGTCTTCTCCTCTATTATCTCGAAGGCCTCCTCGACAATCTTCATTGCCTGGAGTTTCTTGCCGCAGCCACCACGGCCCCTTATGTACCTACCGCCGAGCTTCTTGGAACCCTGCCCAGAGCGCATGAGCTTGTTGATAAGACGCTCCACGATGGGCACATCCTTCTTTGCCATGTGCTTCTTTGCATGGCGGCCGTGGGTGTGGGGGACGATGACGGGGCGAAGGGAAATGTAGTCCTTGAGGGAGATGTCCTTGACAACGACCTCCGATGTGTCCCAACGCCCAAAGAGAAGAATCTTGCCCGTGTCTGACTTCTTCCTCGCCATGCTCATCTCCTCGACTTCTCCTTTCTTCCGGTGCGCAGCATCTCAAGGGATATGCCATTTACCATGATGACCTTGTAGCGCATACCCCACTGGGATCCTACTGGACCGCCCTGGGAACCACCGATACCCTCTATTATGACCTCGTCGTGCTCGTCAACGAACTTGATTGCCCCGTTGCGAGGCACGTGGGCGGTCACCTGCTTTCCGTTCTTGACGAGCTGCACACGGACTGCCTTGATAAGTCCGGAGTGCGGCTGCTTCTGCTCAACCTCACGCTTCTCAAGAACGATACCGCGGGCCATAGGAGCGCCCTCAAGCGGGTCCTGCGGCCCGTGCTGCCTCCTAAATATCCTCTTCTTGTAGTAAGGGTCCTTCCATCTCCACTTCTTCCTGTCCTTCAGGAGCTTGCGAGCAGCAAATTCACCGTTTGCCATTTACGCCACCACCACATTTTCTATTCCGAAATGACGAGATGCCAGAATCCTGGCGAGACGCGCCTTGCCATCCACGCGACGGCCAAGGGCGCGGCGATCCTTAGCATCGAGTATGACATATGCTACCTTCTTTCCGTTCCGCTCAACAACGTTCACCTTCTGAACGTTTGCGGGGGAAAAGATATTGCGTATGAACTGAACAGGGTCGGGAGAAAACTCAATTAGCTCAACGCGCTTGCCAAGTGCCTGCTCAAGCTTCTTCACATTGGCGCCCTTCTTGCCAATGGCGAGGCCCATTTCGCCCTCGCCCACCACGAAGGTTATTGTGTTCCTGCCGACGAGGCAGTCCTTCGCAAAAGCACCAGTAATCTGGCTAAAAAGGGAAAGATACTGAACCTCCGTTGTCGTCAGTCTCACGGCTCACTCCTCCTTCACTATGTCAAGGATGCTGGATTCGCCTGCATCCTCAACGGCAAGGACCGAAACGGCAAAGGGTTTTCCACAAACCTGGCCGAGTTCAATCGTTGTCCCCTCGAATGCATAGAGGGGGACATTTCCGACCTTTGCAAGGTATTGAATCCTGTAAGCCTCCTCCTTTGGAGCGTTGGAGGCAAGTATGATGAGCTTTGCCCTACCATTCATTAGAGACTTTTCAGACTCACGGTAACCGAGCACGACCTTGCCCGTTTCCATCGCTCGCCTTATCTGGAATCTCAAATCCATGCTACTCACCCAGTTTCATAAGTAGCTTGACCCTGCCAGTTCCTACCTTCACTGGCAGTCCAACTATCAGATTTTCCACCACACCCTTTAAATGCTCTTCTTCACCCCAGAGTGCCGCCTCTGTCAGGTGCTTACCGGTCTCCTCGAAGGCGGCACGGGCGAATACGGATCCTTTCTTGCCGGCGATGCCCGTACGGCCCACCGCCTCGTAGTAGCCCTCATAGGTGAGAAGGTCGGCTAGAAGCGAGAAGTGACGCAGGTCCACCTCCATATCCCCGTACGCCTTCTTCAGCTCCTCGATAATCATGTATCGGGCCGCCTCAATGCCAAGGACAGAGGCAACCTCGTGTATATCGTTGGAGTAGGTCCTCGTATAGTCAACCTGCTTGAGCTTAAGCACCGCCTTCAGATTCGTTCCGGAAGTGTTAATGACAAACTCGTCGCCATCCTTTCCAACGACTGCAAACTTTATCCCCTTGACACCCGAGATGTGGAGTTTCTCCAGCGCGAGGCGGAGCTTACGGAGCTTTGCAAGGGCTATATCCTCGCCCTTCCAAGAGATAACATACACGTTGCCGCTTTTCTTCCCCTTCTTCTTTGTCTTCGCGTCAATCTTCTTTATGACGTCATCCATGCTCAGATTTCTGTTCTTCAGCTCCTTCTCGTTGAACTCTATGTAAATTTCCTTCGTGAAGTAGTCCTCGGAAATCCTCGCCACGTCAGAGAGTGTTGTTTCTTGGAGGGAAACGGCGAATTCGCGTGCCTTCTCCTCGTCCTTACTGTAGGGCTCCTTGAGGTAGATGCGCATGGAGGGCGTCTTTATCTTTCTCAGCGCGTCAGCTATTTCGAGCATACGGTCGACACCGGATGTAACGGACACCTCTGCCGCACCGGCGAAGTGGAACGTACGCAGGGTTGCCTGGGTCGCGGGTTCACCCATTGACTCGGCAGCAACGAGGCCAGCCGCCTCCCAGTATTCTATTCTGGCCTCCTGGAGCCACTTCTCCACTCTCTGTATGAGCTTTTTCTTCTCCGCGGCGGTGAGCTTCTTCTTTCTGGCGAACTCATCAACCTGCTGGAGTATGTGATCGGGAAGTGTCATTTCTTACCACCTGCCTTGATTTCATCGTAAAGGACATCGAGCGGCACCTCGCCGTGCCGCAATTTCTGCGGATTGATACCGTCGTCTCCATACACGAACTGAACGATTGTGTCCCTCGTGACCTCGCGAACGGTGCCATCTGGGAAGACGAGGAGGTCCATCATGGCGTTGGAGAGACGGCGGTAGTAATATCCTGTAATCTGGGTGGATACACCCTTGTCTACCTCGCCCATACGGCCACCCATACCCCAGAAGAAGAGCTCGTTCATTGTCAGACCGTCACGCAGGTTGCTTCTGGCAAAACCGCGGGCGAATGGACCGAGGTCACCGCGCTTGTAGTGTGCAGTCACACGCTGGTAGAAACCGCGGTGGGGACGCTTCTCACGAACGGCTGCCTGGCCCTGAACGCCCATAAGGTTCTTTATGTTGGCGAAGGAGCCACGTGCACCGGAGAATATCTGGGCGAAGTTATCAAGCACGTGGACGGGGTCAAGCTTCGTCTCGAGGAGGTAACGCTGGAGCAGCGTCTGAACCTCCTTCTCCGCCTGGCTCAGCGTAACCATGATGTAGATTTCAAGGGACTCGCGCACGTCGCGGCCGGGGATAGGCTCAAGCTTACCCTCGTTGTACTGGCGCACATATTCGTAAACCTTCTCCAGCGCCCTCTGAACAATCTCGTCAATCTTCCTGTCAATCTCCTCCGGCGTCTTCAGGGAGTGGTACGAGTTCGTAAACCCGAATATGTAGAGTAGACGGTTTGCCATCTTGGATACGCGAGATATGAACTCCTTTGTGAACTCCTCGCCGTATCTGCGGTACATGTAATCCAAAAGCTTGCCCTTGCCAGTACCCACGGCAGCCTTGTCAATAACACCGCGCACAAGCTTCCCGTTCTCGATAACGGTTATCGGACTGATGGGCCCCTTGCCCTTCTTGTCCGCAAGCCCAACTGCCACGAGGTGCTTGCCCAGCGTGGAGGGGAATTTCATGGTTAGGTCGTCGGGGAGGAGCATGGAGAATATCGCACGGCCAGATATCATGCCATCCTCGTCTGCCTCTGGCAGCTCCGTAATGCCTGCAGCGTAGAGTATGTCCATTGCCTGTTCCTTGGGGAAGCGGGTCCACGGGAGCGTGAGCAGGAAGAGCGCCGTGATGTAGTCCTTTGTCAGGCCTATGATGGGTCCGCCGTAGCGAGGAGTAATAACGTGCTTCGTTGTGAGCATGAGCTCCCTCGCCTCTACCTGTGCCTCCCTGGTCTGAAGGAAGTGTATGTTCATCTCGTCCCCGTCGAAGTCCGCGTTGTACGGGGGGCAGACCGCTGGCTGGATTCTAAGCGTTCTTCCGGGTAGCACCTTCACCTTGAGCGCCATCATGGACATCCTGTGCAGGGACGGCTGGCGGTTAAAGAGGACAACATCGCCGTCAACAACCTGCCGCTCAATCGTGTACCCCGGGGCAAGCTCCTCGAGAAGCTCCTCTCGGTTCGTGTCGGTTACTCTCTTCCTCGTCCCGTCGGGACGGATGACGTATAGTGCCCTCGGATATTCCTTGGCTGCAACGTAGCGTTTCGCCTCGTCAATATTCCACTCCGTCACCTGCATGGGCACCGTCACAATATTTGCCATCCACTCGGGCACACCTACCTGATCAATATCAAGCATGGGGTCCGGCGAGATAACCGCACGACCCGCAAAGTTGACACGCTTCCCGGAGAGGTTGTAGCGGAAACGGCCCTCCTTTCCTTTGAGGCGCTGGATAACCGTTTTGAGAATCCTCCCGGAACGGTGACGCGCAGGTGGCACGCCGGAAGCCTCGTTGTTGAAGTAAGTTGTAACGTGGTACTGGAGCAGGTCCCAGAGGTCCTCTATAATCAGCTGAGGCGCGCCCGCATCTATGTTCTCCTTCAGGCGCTGGTTAATACGAACGATGTCCGCAAGCTTGTGTGTAAGGTCGTCCTCCGCACGCTCGCCCGTCTCGAGAACGATGGATGGGCGGACGGTGACGGGTGGAACGGGGAGAACTGTGAGAACGAGCCACTCGGGGCGGAAGTTCTTGGGGTCGAACCCGAGGCGCTCAAGGTCTGCATCGTGTATCTTTTCGAGGCGCTCGCGGATTTCGGTGGGCCAGATGCGACGGTCGCCCTCAAAGAAGTTCGTCGGCCTGTCGAGACGGACGGGCTGGCGCTCGGCACCGCAGTGCGGGCATTTCTTGACCGCAGCGCCCTTCTTGGCAAGTACCTTGAGGCGCTTCTTGGGGGGATTCTCCGCAACGATTTCGGAGAAGGCCTGCTCGGAGACAAGGGGCCTGCCACACTTGGGGCAGAAGCCGTTGAGGAAATACTCTATGTACCGCGCGTACTCCGAGTGAATAACGGGGCGAACGAGCTCAATCCTCCCAAAGTGGCCGGGGCATTTGTTCATCTTCTGACCACAGGTCTTACAGCGAAGTCCCGGGTCTGCAACACCCATGTGGGGGTCCATAAGGCCGCCCTCAATGGGGAAACCGTCCTCGTCGTACGTCTCGGCTACCTTGACCTCCACGGTGGACATTTTGCGTATCATCTCGGGGGAGAGAATGCCGAACTTTATCATGCCTATTGTCTTTCTCGCCACCATGCCCATCACGCCTTGTCACGGAGTACAATCTTCGGATATATACCAAGGGCCTTCAGCTCATCCAGGAGAAGCTTGAAGGCGTAAGATACCTCAACCTCATGGACACGCCGGGAACCACATACCGGGCAGTAGCGCTCGTGGCGTATGGCGTCGTCCACACCAACGTTACCGCACTTCTCACATATGAGGATTGTGGTCTTGTCGGACTCCTCGACCAGACGCTCGTAGAGAGTCATGGCAGCGCCGTGGCCGATGAGCGTATCTCTCTCCATCTCACCGAAGCGGATTCCGCCCTCGCGGGCTTTGCCCTCAGTGGGCTGACGGGTAAGAATCTGGATAGGCCCGCGGGCACGCGCCTGAATCTTCTGGGATGCAAGGTGCTTCAGACGCTGATAGTACATGGGACCTATGTATATCCTCGCCTTCATCTCCTCTCCGGTTATGCCGTCGTAGAGTATCTCGCGGCCGGAAGGCTTGAAACCGTGCGCGCGGAGCACCTCTTCAAAGTACTCGACGGGCTGCTCGTGCCACGGGGTCCCGTCGATGTGTTCTCCCTTTAGGGCACCGGCCTTCGCACCGAGAATCTCGAGAAGGTACGATACGGTCATACGAGAGAGGAAGGAGTGGGTATTGAATATAAGGTCCGGAACTATTCCCTGCTCTGTGTACGGCATGTCCTCGTGGGGGACAAGCATACCGATGACACCCTTCTGACCACCGCGGGCAGCGAACTTGTCGCCAATCTCTGGGATTTTCTCCTGGCGGAGTTTAACCTTAACCATTCTGGAGCCGTTAGGGTCATCCGTAATGAGAACCGTGTCAACATAGCCCTCCTCGTCCATGCGGACGGTTATGGAGGACTCGTTGCGATGCTCCTCGATGATACCGAACTGCGTCACCTCTTCAAGGAAACGCGGCGGAGAAGTTCTGCCGATGAGGACATCGCCACCCTTCACGTAGGACTCTGGTATGGGGAGACCGTCTTCGCCTATTGCATGGTAATACTCCTCCCCGAGGTAGCCGGACACCTCAGGGGTGGGGAGCTCGAATCTGTCGCGCTGCCCTCCGGGATAACGGCGCTCAACACCCACGTACGTCCTGAAGAAGACTGCGCGGAAAAGACCCCTCTGCACGGAGTCGAGGTTCATGACAAGGGCGTCGTCCATCGCGTACAGGTCGGGAGTAAGCGCGACAATGATGTTCTGGCCGGAGGGGCGGCGCTCGTAGTTTATGTAGTCTGAAACGCGGGACTTGACAATGGGCTTCTGGGGATAGTAGAGAATATAGGACATCGTATCGGTGCGGAGCCGGAAGTTAGCGGCGTAAAGGCCGAGACCCTGGTCAAGCATCTTTGCACCGTGAAGGTTACGGGAAGAAAGGTTGCGCTCCGCCCATGGAAGCATGGAAACGCCGAAACCGAATATGACAATCGGGTGAATCTCAACGTGCGTGTGCTCCTCGGTAACAGAATCGTAGTCAGGGGCAATATACGCGTTCTCTTCCTCCTCCGCGTCGAGATACTCGACTATACCCTGACGGACAAGGTCCTTCCACGTAATTCTGCCCTCCTCCAGGGCTTTTATGTGCTCCTCCGTGAGAAGTGGCTTACCGTTCTTGACAACTATGAGCGGGCGGGCCACGCGGCCAGCGTCGGTATAGACATAAACCTCGTTCGTCGTCTCGTAATACGTAACGGACACCGTATGCGGAATCTGGCCATTGCGCCTCTTGGCACGGATGGCCTCTACAAGCTTCTTCGGCTCCTTGTGGAAGCCCACAAGACGACCGTTAATATATACCTTTGCATCGCTCATCCAATCACCGGTTTAACACCAAGTTTCTTCAACAGGCGCTCCATCTTGGCGGGATCCGAGGCTGTCGTGACCTTCGCGGTGAGGGCAAGATACTTGATAAGACCTGCAGACACACCCTCCGGGGTCTGGATTGGACAGAAGCGGCCGAAGTGGGTACCGTGGACCTCACGCGCCTCGAAGTTTTTCCTGCGCTTGGAGAGTGGGGAGTTCACACGGCGGGCCATGTAAATCGGGGCAATGAAGTTCAGGCGGTTCATGTTCTGCGCTACACCTGTGCGGCGGTTTGGCCATGTGCCCGTGCTCATACCGTACATGATTGCCTCCGTGAAGGCGTTGGGGCGGACAACCGTGTTGAGGCGGAGCTTTTTCCTGCGCGCCAGAGCACGCTCCACCTGGAAGCGGATGTCCTTCACAAGGGCACGGAACGCGAAGCGGAAGAGGGTCTCCATGAGTTTTCCGGAGAGCTCCACACGCTTGTTGGCGAGGTGGTCCTTGTCGTCGAAGGGACGAAGACCGTACGCTGCCTCAGACGTCCTCTCTGCCATGCGGATAAGGAAGTAGCCCTTCGCCTTTCTGTCCTCCGGAGACGTTCCGATGTGCGGCAGGAGATAGTTATCGATAACTTCCTGTGCACGGCGGAGGCGGTAATCCTTTATCTGCCCGGGGGCGACGAACTTACCTATGTAGTCAATGGCCTCTTCCTCCGTTTTGATTTCAGATGCCTCTATGTTGAGAAGAGCGTCGTTGAGCACCTCTTTCTCTCCGAGGAATGCATCGAGTATCTCCTGGTCGTCCGTGAAGCCCAGCGCACGAAGGAGGATAATCCACTTAAGGTTCCTCGGCGCGAGCGGGAAGTACGATATCCATATACCGTCCTTTCTGCGCTCCACGCGCGTCCTGCCCTTGTACATGCCCCTTGTGGAGTAAATCGTCGCCACAGCAGATATATTTGAGCGGTTCTCCCTTGAGACGAACACCTTGTTCGGTGCCGCTTCATCGAGGGCAACGAGAATCTTCTCCTTACCGTTTATGATAAAGTAGCCGCCAAAGTCGAGGGGGTCCTCGCCGATGTCGATAAGCTCCTTGGGGGAAAGGCCCTTCAGCCAGCAGAGGTCAGATTTGACCATGACTGGAAGCTCGCCGATGCGCATACGGGCGCGCTGAAGCTCCACACCGCGGCGTATAGCAACCATATCGAGATATATGGACGCCATGTAGCTCCTATCACGTATGCGCGCCTCCATTGGATAAAGACGGCGCACGGAGCCGTCAATCTCCGTTGCCAGCGGCTTCTCTATATGAACCCCCTTGAGCTCTATGCGAAAATCCCCCACCTCCGGGTCTATGACCTGATTCTCCTCGATAATTTCGGGAATCGTCTCGTTAACGAACTGGTTGTACGACTCAATCTGCTGGCTCACGAGGGTCTCGTCCCGGAAGTATGCATCGATGAGTGCCCATCTGTCCATGCTATCCCCTCAAATCACCACGCGATAATAGAGAGATTTCCCCGAAATGGGTGAATTCCTCAGAAACTCAATCACGTCTCCCTTCTTGGCGCCCAGCTCCTTCACAACGGGGTCGTCGGAGAGAATCTTGGGAAGTGCATCCTTTGTAACGCCGTAACGCTTCAAAAGTTCCTCAACCTCTTCCTCCTTTAGAATCTGGCATTTGGGCACCAAGACGTGGTCCAAAATAGAACGTTTCGCCGCCATGGAAATTCACCAAAAACAACAGGCCTGGCCTGAATACCATTCTGCCCGGTAACCCATTTAAAACTATCGAGCAGGTAAAGAAAGAATTAAAAAAGTTTTCAGGAGAGGAGCCAGCGCTTTATCTGCTCGAATATCTCCCCGAGTCCGCCTCCCTTTCTCTTTCTGGATATCTTCTTGCCCGTAAGCGCTTCCGCAAGGGCGTAGAGTGCCTTTGCAGAGGGACTGTTTGGCTTGTACTGAACAATGAGCTGGTGCTTCACGAGGGCCTCCTTAACCGCGGGGTCCTCAGGAATAACGGTCAGCAACGGAAGCTCGAGTATCTGGGACGCTTCCTCGGGCGAGACGAGACCCTTGCGGTACATATTAAGGACGGCACCCGGCACCATCTTTCCTAGCTGCTTCGCGAAGTAGTGCGTCTTGAGCGCGTTGAAGAGGGACGGGTAGTTGGGGTTGGCAATGATGAGTGCCGCGTCGGAGTTCATTATGGTGTAGTAAACGTCCCTACCAACGCCAGCAGGACCGTCGAGGATGACCGTATCGTAATTAGCGTAAAGCGGCCGAAGGATTTCAAAAATCGTGTGAAGTGCCTGGTCATCAAGGGCAACCATGTTGAAGGAAGGTGTAACGAAATGGAAGCCGGCAGGATGAATCCATATAAGGTCCATTGGGTTGTACGTACCCTTCTGGAGGGCCTGGTCAATCGTGTGGGTGTCGGGGGTGACGCCGAAGTGCGTCGCGATTGTGGGGGAAGTGAAGTTTGTATCCACGACGAGCACACGCTGGCCCATCTCAGACAGTATCGCGGCAAGGTTAAGGGAAGTAAACGTCTTTCCAACGCCCCCCTTTCCCGAAACAACGGACAGAATCATCTCATCGCCTCCTGAATACGAGTTATATAATCAAGGGACTTCGTGTGGTCCTCCGGCAGCATGTACGCCTGTGTTCCCTCCACATTCATGCCGCGGGCGTAGCGCCGGAGGATTTCAGCAACCTCCTCAGATATCCAGCCGATTTCCACGTAGTAGTTGACCAAATCGTCAAAGCCCTCGTGGCCCACTTTCGAGAGCAGGAACTGAACCCAGTCAAGGAGCGTCTCGATTACCCTGACGTTGCCAACGTCCACATGCGGCAGGAGAACTGTCTGAACGGAGCGAGCGGGAACGGGAGACTGTATCGGCACCTTTGGCTCGGGAACACGCACGGGCTTCGGCGCCACGGGCTTTCCCTCAAGCTCAGCAACCCTCCTCTTCAGAAGGAGAAGCTCCCGCTCGATGGATTCAAGCTTCTCGAGTATGAGTTTCATCTGGTCGTTAGGAAGTGGCTGTGGCGGACTGAAGGAAAATCTAGGGAAGCCCATCGTAAAAAACGGTGCACGCGGGTTTTTATACCATGAATAAGAGTTGTTACCACCA
>CAZAKL010000019.1:0-13054 GCA_964486025.1 uncultured archaeon | reverse complement strand
GGTCTACGAGCCGTTCGTCGTCCAGGTTCACGTATGCTGCATCTTTCCCCGCCCCTCGAATCGCCAGCCACGATTTTCCTGCCCGCCTCGGACCGATTATTACCTTAATCAGGTCCGTATATATCCACTTTCTCAGATGTGCCTCCGCCTCCCGCTTTACCGCCTCTGAACGCAATACTCTATCTCGATATTCCTTCTGCTCCATGATGATTGAGTGCATAATATCATATTGACTGCACAATTATTTATGTTTTTGTGCACTTTACTGCACAAACTGCACACTACCGTTCTCTCACCAGATACCCGCGCACCTTCATTGCAGCGTGCAATAAATGTTTCGCTCCCTCTACATCCCCCAGTTCCGCCTGCTTCTTTGCCAGCGCCCGCAGCTTTCTGTACAGCTCATCCAATGCTTTCTGGCTCCAGCTCTTTGCCTTTGCGCCGATAATATGTTCCACCACAGCCGTTTCCTTTCGAATTCCCTCGGCTGTTCTGACTGCAGCCCTCGCTGTTTCCTTCGTGCTGTGCCTTGCTATTCCCCTCGCCTCCTTTCCGTAGTGTGCAGGCACGCTCATTTCAGCGGTCTCCATTATGTTCGTTTCCCTTGGGGGCGTGCTCTTGTCCACCGCAATCATTATCTGTCTGGGAACGCCGAAGACCTTTGCCTCTATTCCCGTAGCCACCACGCCCCTCGCTGCGACGTCCGTCATACCTGTCATTCGCCCATACGTGTATGATGCCTTGATTACTCCGTGGCTGCTGCGTACGTCCGCCGCGAGCCTTTTTGCCATGCTTACTAGCCGCGCGATCTGCGCCATTTCCCTCGGTCCCATGCGCACGCTTCCAAGTATTCCTACCCCCACAATCTTTCCCGCGTATGCTTGTCCCGCCTGCTTTGCTACTTTCGCTGCGGCAGAATGCTCTCCGAACACTGTCCCAGCAGCTTTTTCCAAACGCTTGTAGTAGAGCGCGTGCCTTCCGTGCTGGTTTACAGCCATTGCGGGATTCATCTGCCCAAAAACCAGCAGCGAGTTGATATCGTCCTGCACGGCCCTCCACACGGCGTCGGCCACCGTTCTGTCAACCACAGCCTTCTTCTCCTCCGGAACGCCCTCGTCCTGCATCCACCTGACATGCTCCGCTATCTCGCTTATGTCCTTCGTTCTCTCTATCCGCTCCAGTCGCTCCGAGAGTTCCATGTTTCAGTATTCGCGGAGGGGGTATTTATTGGTTGGCGGCGTCCTGAGTGTGCGTTTATATTTCCGGAAAGATGTATTCCTATGTGCGCATATACTGCGACGCGAACATCTACCTCGACTTCCTTCTCGATCGGAAGAGTCCCACAGGCGAACCCCTCGGCATGTACGCCCAGTGGATCTTCAGCTACGCCCGCCACTGCCATTTCTACATCATAATCTCCGGCCACGTCATCAAAGAGGTGAAACGAAACATTCATCCTAGCAGACACGTCTATTTCCACAAACTTCTGGAGAAACTCGAGCCCAAGCTCATCCGTGTAGACGTTACAGACGACGACCGTTTGCGTGCCCGACAGATTGACTCATTCGATAACTTTTCCGATGCTTTGCACGTTGTTCTGGCAGTCAATCACGGTGCCGACGCCATCATAACCAACAACTACGTCGACTTCGTTCAGTATCTCCCTTATCTGGGCGACGTCCGCCTCATCAAACCCATCAACATTGCTACCCTCTTGCCGAACCCCTGAGCTCTTCCAACTCTTTGTCTTCCGGCGGTTTTGGAACGAACTCAATCACCGCGTCTCTTAACAGCGAGAGCGAGTCAATCATTTCTGTTCTTCTCTGCTCCAGGTCCGCTGCGATTCTCCCCAACTGTGCATCACTGTAGTATTTCCGCATATCGTCGTAGTACATTTTCGTCGCTATGAACTTCCATATACTGTCGAAGGCATCTACAAGGATCGTTCTCAACTCCTCATCTATCCCCTTTGCAAAGATAAGGTTATTCACGTACCCCATAAACTCCGCCAGATATTCTCTTGACTCCCTATCGTCCAGTTCTATGAGCATTCGCGTGAGATATTCCGTAACTCTGGGAACGTCGTCCTTCTTCATCCTCGCGAGCATGCTCGCAATTAGCCCTCTTATTCTATGCGCTCTTAGCCCGCTCTCCATATAGTAGTCCCTTACCATCTGCCAGACAGGCCTATCCCCGTATATTTCAGCCAGTTTCCTTATGCTTTCTCCTATCTGCACCCACTCCCCGCCGCTCGGTATGGGGTACGCCTCCTCTTCTCTATAAGGAACCGGTGGGATCTCTCCGTATAGATATCTACCCATCGGTATTTCCATTTTGAATTCCCTGTTTATTCTTGCCAACACTTTGTATACCTGCACTCTCGTCGGTTTCTTTCCCGTCGTTTCCTCCCATACCTTCCGTATCAATCCATATGCGTTCCGTATCTTCTCCCTTTCCTCTCTCCCCACCGGCATTCCAAAGTATCCCACTGTTCCCTTCTTCTCACCCCTTCTATATTTCACCCTCTTCCCTTCCCTCTCCGCCACTGCCAGTCCCAGACTTACCAGCAATTTCAACGCCTTCTTCGCTCCCTCCCACGACACTCTCGCATCCTCTGCAATCTCCGCCACAGTCTTCGGCTCCTCTGTCAGCACCGCCGCCACTCTCTTCACAACGTCCGCTGTTTCCTTCTTCGGCATGATTGTATACACGATCTACATCTATATAAATGTTGATCAGATTCTCTCAGTATTTGCGAGATTTACTGTTATCCAAACTTTTAAAGGAATTGGTTGGGAATTCGAATCATTCTTGCGGTTATGTATATTAGATTCTTACAGATTCTGAACGGATCCGTTAAAACGCTAGGCTGCGGGAAATTCCATAGGGGGTGATAGATATGAGACAAGGTACCATGAAAGAGTATCGGATTGCAAAGGCGCTAGAACGAAAGGGATTCGAGATTCAGGACATCCACCATGTAATTCGCATGAACCAGCATCGCAAAGCGGAGATCGACATTGTTGCAAGACGTGGACCACATAAGTATGCTATAGAGTCAAAAGCTGGCCACCAGATACTTACTGCAAGGACTGTGGAGCACCATGTTCGCCGTGCAAGGAAAATCGGAGCAACACCTGTGTTCGCAGTTGGGCCTAACGTTACATTCACCGGTCCAGCATGGCAGCTGATTCGCAAATATCGCGTGCGGGTGTGGCGAGCGTGAGGGGATACTCCCGAGGTTACACAATTATTGAGGAGCGCGATTAATGGCATATTGCTTGGCATCGCAGGTGCAGTGGAGAGGATAGTCGAAGCACAGATACTGGATATCTTTGACCGCGCAGCCTTGGCGTGTAACCGGGGCTATATGAAGTAATACGCGGGCAACCCATGCTGATATTCCATGAGCTCTTCGATAGAATCCTCTCCTAGTTTATTGCATGCGCGTCTCGCGATTTTTGTGGGTTCTATTGTACGTAGTCCGAAGGCAGATAGCAGCCGATATGGCAAGTGGCGGAATACAAGGTATTCAATCTCTTCTATTATGATGTTTACATCTGGTTCATTGGCCGGCCAGAAAATCTCCACGAATTTCGGAGAAAACTCTCCAACATGCGCGTTACCTCTGTGTTTTGTGGTGAAGAATAGCGCAGGGTATATCAAAAACATATTTTTTGATATCTTTACAACAGGAACGCTGTACAATACTTTGTCTTCGGGGAGAATCGGAAACGCTTGCAGCTTATCTCCTATGTAGTATATCCTATCAATCTTGGATCTTTTTCTATGTCTTTTGAGCTCTTGTTTTATTGCTTCGTGCAGCTTTCGTACGTGTTTTAGCTTCCACGGCCCTGTTAGAATTAGCACGATATGATCTTTTAGGGATATGCTTGCAACGGCTTTTGCAGTGCTTACCAAGATTCCTTCTATGTCTTCGGTGACACTGCGCTTGTTGTGCGCCCCAAATAAATCTAATCCATTCTTTTCCTTGTTCTCTGTAGAAAATAGCGTATCCTTTTACTTTTGCAGATGTTCTTTCCTTTGTTGTTATCGGTGTGAGAACAATGTATGTAATGGATTCAGGATCATATTTAGTGGGTCTTACTTTAATTGGCAGCGAGAAGTTCAGCATTTCGGAAATTTTGTACCCGATTTCAAATAATGCTTGGTCGTAGTCATTTCCCGTACTGTCAATGTAACTGCTTCGTATCACTTGCAGTGCGGCATTATTTAGGCGTAATTGCACGAAGCATTTGTATACTTTCTTGTATTCGGATAGTTTCCACTGCGACTGTTTGTGTGGGACTGTCGGAACTATAACGAACAAGAACCCTTTCTCGGCGGCTTCTTTATCTGCTAGCTGGTAAATTTCTTGGGCCACATTGTTGATTTGTGCTGTAACCCATTCTGCGAACGCCACATCTGTCGACGGACTCCGCACTTCTATAGATTCTCTGTGATCTTCTATTCCCAACAGCGATGCTATTTTTGATTCAACATGTTTGTCCCAGTTCTCTTGGGAATATCCATGGGGTGCCTTGTCGACAAATACTATTATATGCAGCAGACCTTGAGCCACGGCAAGCCCGATAGTTTCACGATATTGCTTTTTCAGCAGTTCTGACAGTTTTCTTTTCTGTTTGATTGCCGCGGTTGCGCCGAATGTCTTTTCGGAGTGATAGTCTAGTATTTTGATACTGTCGTATGGCACTGATGGGGTCGCATAGTGTGATGTTAGTCGAATAGTGGTATCATTTACGTACAGTTCAATATTTTCGCCAAGTTTGGTATATATCTCTTTCATAAGTTGCGCAAGTTGGCTGTATCTAATTCGTGATTTCTTTTGGATGTATGCACCTATTGAAAGCAGGACTAGATATTCATTACGGGATACTCTTTTGATATGTGATCGTACTTTCACTACTGCATACATGTCTTTTGTGCGATCATCTCCCAAATCGGTCTCCAGTAGTATTTGGTTCTTATATTCGCTCGAACCGATCATTTCTCTGATTATCGGCAAGATCTTTTCTCTTATTGTGGTGCGGAGTAGATTGTAATCGATTGTGCGATCAGCAGGAAATTTTCCAGAGTATAGCAGTACTGGAAATATCTCTCGGCTCGTATTTCGATTTATCCAGGCATCCAATGAAGTGTTAGGCATTACAAAAGTTGTTAGGCGGATATATACTAAAATTTTATTGTTTCTGGGCAACCCGTCGCATGCGCTATTTTTTCGCAATTTTTATTGATTTGAGAATTTTGATAATCTCTGATATTATTTTTACAGAATATCGTGTCACAACGGCACCACTAATAAACCCCCCTGCTATGAATGCAGCTGCGTACGGCATCATTGTACTGAAATCGATCCCGAAAGTGAATATGCCGATTCCGAGGATTGTAAGTATTGTGGCAATCACCACAAATATTGGCCAGATCCAGTCTTTAACTAGTGACTTGAAGAGCGTCCAGGATGATGGTTTACGCAGAAGTGTGTGTATGCCTATTTTATTCTTATTTGTTTTTTCTGCTATTTCCATAGCCGTTGTGTGTGCGCTCACAGATTCCGTTGAGAGCAGCGAGAGAAGCTCGGTTTCTAGGAGTTTAGATATTACTATCACTTTTCTCTCATCATACGTGATAATTCCAGCCAATATTCCAAATAATTCCGCAATTCTCAACACTTTGTCCAGTAAAAGTGCATGATATGCGTCTAGGATCTTGGTGAATGCCCTGGCGCCTGCTAGTGCTAATAGAATTTTGACTTCTTTATCTGTTCTGTCACTTTCCTGAAATTCTTTTGCAAGATATTCTTCTACCAAGCAGATGTATCCTAGATCTTCTAAGGTAGCACCTTGTACGAATTTGTAAATGTCTGGTGCCATTTCCGTGCAGATGCTTTTTCCTTGTGAGTACTTATATTCTAACAGGGCGATTTTAAGCGGATCGACATATTTGTTGATTTTGCGCGTTATGTTTTCCATTGGCCTCTCTTGAAGACCTTTTGCCGCAACAGCAATTGGTGCGAGTGTTTTGAGCGCCTCAATTAGGTTCTGATTCCCTCCGATGTCTTCTTCCAGTGCGTTGCCGATTAGGTAATTATACGCTGTCCCCCATGATGATCTTGGGTGCTCAATAGGCAATAGTGTATCCCTATTTTTGCGCATGCTTCTTACTATGACTTTGAGATCTTCTATTGCATCACTTTTCTGCTCAAGTCTTTCTAGGTACTTGTTAAGCGCCTCGAGGAGCGAACTTTTAGAAACGTACAGTTCTAGGTTTTCAATCAGTTTCAATGTATTCACATATTACAAATTTGGAGATTTTATAAATATGTGGATGTTGTCCAGACGCTAGATATACATCTCTCTAAACGCTTTACTCGACACCGATGAGCTGTTCACCGATAAAAACCTCCTCCACCACTATTCTATCATGCACTACCTCGCCATCACCAACCGGGTCAACTGGGAGATAATCAAGAAAAGTTGGGATGTAATTTAGCGGGGTAAAGAACATGAGTGTGTCGCAGCAGGATTTCGACAGAGCCCTCAACACTATGGCTGAAATAGAACAAAGGGATCCCTTCTACTGGATGGCGATTAATCTTATCCAGAATGGGTTTGAGTATGAAGGTTTTCTTCTCATTCTTGCCACGTGGAACTTTGCGAGTTTTAGATACATCCTGCGAGATTTCGATATAGAATTATTCAAAGCTGTGATACAAGATGCAAAGAACGCACTTGGGCGTAATCTGCTCTGGGACTGGGAAAATAATAACGGAATAACGCTATTTGATGCATGGGACTCTGGCGATGGACCCCAGAGAATTGCACGCGCTTTTGACATATTGGCGACGGAGCCAGTAACACAAACTACGAATAGGGGGCTTGGGCCCACAGGGGCAGCAAAGGTAATCCATTTCTTTAATCCGAACCTTTTTGTGATGTGGGATCAGTATATACGCCAGCATGCCGGCAGGGTGCTTGGCATCTGTGATGTGCATGGACGACCAAAGCGGTATGAGAAAAGCGGAAAAACTTCTGGCAATCTTTACGTTGAGTTCTTGCGAGATATGCGTGCCACTTTCCAGGGACTAAGATTTCCAAAGGGCAAACCAATAGGAAAGGCTATTGATGAGTATAATTACGTAAATATTACGCTTAGAATGCTGCAAAGACAGAAATGAGATGTGCACTTTTCTTCCTCCTGCCCGATGGAACGGATGGGAACAGGCGTACTGATGGGCAAAGCGACGGTACGTCTGCCAGAGGGAGATGTAGGCGTGTTATGCTAGTCTTTGCCACACTCTATTCAGCCGCACGTAATACCAGTACACCCACAAATCATTGTGAAGCTCTTGCCAATTCGGACATATTGCAGAAACAATTCGTCTAAACAAAGGTCCGTGGTTCTGAGCGATTGTGTGTGCTAGCTCATGGGCAATTACGTATTTGAGGTGTGTTTTTGGCAGCGCAGCAACTCTCAGATCCAATGATATTATTCCGTTCGGTCGTCTTCTTGCCCAGCTCTTCGGAAGGATCTTTATGTCAAATTCTTTGTAGTTCAGATAGGGGTGTTGTTCTATGATGTTTGACGCAGAATCTATGGCAGCTTGTAGTAGTTTTTTCTCGATAATCTGTGCAGATGGTAACTGTGGCACTGCTTTGCCAAACAGCAGCGTTTGTTGCGACATATTCTTTGCGGTTCTATACGCTTGTCTATCCTGATCTAAGTACTTTCTTACGTTTTTGGGAAGGCGGTTTTCTGCTAGTTTTACCTTGTACCCTTTCCCTTGGCGTATCGCCTTAACATCTCCCCATTCTACCCGTACTATTGTTGTTCGTTTTCCTGTGGTTTTATTTTCAGTTTGGAGAGCTCTCACTGGCGACACCCAGAAGTATTCCCACTATTCCCTTTACTGCCCCGTCTATATCCTCTGGATTGCTGATTCCCGCACGTAATAAGGCAATAGTTACAGGCAATTTTAGCTTTGCCGGAGCATTTTTCGCAATTAGGATTTTCGCGTTTGGGCTGCCATCGTATGCTTTCAGTATCTGCACTGCTGTGTCTGCTATGCTATTCAGCGGTCCCTCCTCCTGTACCCCGTATGCCATTTTCAATAGAGACGAGATGGCATTCCGCACATATCTTTCTCTGTTCTCTCCTGTAGCCGATATTATTTCTCCCGCGGCTCTGAGTGCTCTGGCTATCGTTGAATATGCTTTCCTTAATTCTGCTGCACTCATATTGTGTTCCATTATTATGCGGAGGAGTGTTTGTCTTGCAATTTCTGCGAGTGGGCGCAGCGCAGGATTCTGCTCTGCGACTCTTTCAAGAGCACCAACTCCTCCGATGATTACACGCTCGGTATCTGTCCATCTGTCTTCTTCATTTGCGTCTTCTGGTATACTGAATGTTTTCCCAGGTGGGTAGAGTGGAGTACTGCCTTTGATTTTTTCCTCTGGTTCCGCTGTTTTTGCGCGCATATCATCCACGGAAACTTCGGCCTCAGATATGATCTCGGTCACCTCAATTGCACGCATGATCGCCTCTGTTAGTTTCTCCGTATCTATATTGCTCGCCCTCTCAGAGCCTGGTAGCATTTCCCGTACTAACTCCCGCACTGTTTCAGCCCACCTTATCCACTTTGTGACATCGTTTCCGCTTTTGCTGACCTTGTGCTCAAGCTCCTGGTGCCATCCACCATAGCTGTCTAGGATGTTCGTGATTTCCACAATGTTATCCCATATCTCTTCGTAGAACTCAACATCAGCGAGGTCTTCGGGCAGATTCCTGCCGCTGCTTTCGATTATGATTATTTTTGCAATGTTCTTGGCAATGTTTGCTGCCAATCTTCGGGTTGGGTTAGTACCTTCATACTTTTGCCTTATTTTCACTTTTAGCGTCTTTGCCGCCTTTGTTAACTCTTCTGCATCCCTCTCCATTCTTTTTTCCCATTCGTCCAATGCACTGATATATTCCTTTTTCTCGCCCGTGATTTCTTCTCGCAGCTTTTCGTACGCCCGCTTGGCCTCTGCAATCAGAATCGGCAGGATGCCAGTGTAGTCAATTATGATTCCCTTGATCTTCTTAGGATATTGGCGATTAACCCTTCCAATTGCTTGGAGAAGATTGTGTTTGCGCATGATCTTTGCAACGTACATGATCTTCAGCGTGGGTAGATCGTAACCAGTTAGGAGCATCGCCGTTACAACGGCGATTCTCGGATATTTACTTCCCATGTCGTTTTGCTTGAATATTAACGCAAGCTCTTGCCCAGATTCGGCACCCCAGTACTTCTTTGCGACAGTTTTGTAGTAGTTATCTATCTTTTCGTTGAGTTCTTGGTCGAATCCGCTGTTAGATACGATGAGCACGATTGTTCTGTGGGCGATCTCTTCAGCACTTTCTTTACTCATCCCTCTTTGCATGAGCCGTTCTACCATCTGTCTCTGTAACGCCTGCATATATCTGTAGGCAGATTTCCGGTCGGGTGCGACGAATATTGCTTTCCATGGTTTTCCGAACTGAATTCTGTTCCCTGACGTCTCTATACCTACCATGGATTCGAACTCATCGAGTGCGTCTCTGGCTATGGTACTAACTACTCTCTCTGCGCCTAGTACGTTATGCGCATCTCTTCGAAGCTTCTGTAGGAACTCCTTTCTAAACTCTACTATTGCGTCGCCGCCTTCTTCTGCCACTTCCTGCTCTATCTGCTTCAGGAGCGTTTCATACCTCTTCCAAAATGTTTGATTCATGTTGAGTATCACGTGCTTCGGTTTTACCACGATTGGAACTACGTTCTCGTCTCGCACTGCGTCATCCATCCAGTATGCGTGGATCGGCTTTCCGAAGAGGTCGAAGCTATCTAGTTCTCCTCTTTGGTTGCCAGGATCTTTGAATTTGGGTGTTCCCGAGAAGCCAATCTTTATGGCATTTTTGAACAGGGCGAACAAGGTACCGCCTAGCTTGCGATACAAACCCCTGTGAATCTCATCTATTATGAGTACGATGTCATCCCTTTCCATTATTTCCTCTGCTTTTGTCGGATTCCGCCTGATGAACTCCACTATACTCTGTGCCTCCTCATCAGCAATCTCTGACTCGTCTTCTGGTATTTCACTGTCCCCTCCAAACTTTGCCAGAATCACTGCGAACCAGTTTGGCTGCGGCTTTTTGACCATTCTCTGTACTGTATCCACGAACTCCTTCACGCTTGGCACATGTCCTTTATTGTTCTCTCCGAATGGCTTCAGCGCGATACCGTAATCCCCCCATGGTATTGCGTTGAGGTACTCTCTTACCAGCTGTTGCTCTAGGCTACGCCTATCTACTACGAATATCGTATCTGTTCCCCTTCCCCGTGCCCTTTTGAACTCCTTGTCTATGACATATGCGGCCATGACCATCTCAAACGTCTTCCCTGTTCCCTGGTAGTGCCACACGAGCATGCGCCTTAGCTTCTGTATTTCCCTCAGATCGTCTTCAGCTCTTTCCGTTTTCTTCGTTCTCTCTAAGTACTCTATCACTCTGTTTCTTATTTCTTCCACCGCTTCGTACTGCATGTATTTGGGCAGGATTCTTGCGTTATCCGTTGTTCGGTACAGCAGATAATCCCTTATGATCTTTGTAATGGTCTTCGGCTCGAATGCTTCTCTGGCATACCACTTCGCAGTCTCTTCGGGAGTCATTGGTTCATCCGGTATCTTCCACGAAAGAAGAAAGAAGTTATCCTCAGTATCCTTGGGCTTTGGACTCAAATACCACATGCGCTTGTTTGTTACTACCGCTGTAATTGGAGCGATCTTAAACAGCGTCGGATGTTCGGTTATGCGCATCCCTATCTCGCGCAGTCCTGCATTTCTTGCGAGCTCCTGGCTGCTCACGTTGTACTTGAACTCAATGATGGCCACGGGAATGCCGTTTATGTATAGTACTGCGTCCGGATATCTCTCCCCATTGTCTATATCCTCTCGCTCTAGCTTAGCCTGGAATATTGCTCTGTATCCGTTCTCTTTGGGATCATCCGAGATGAGTGTGACGTATACATCGGCGTTGTTTCTTCCATCCCCCTTGTTTACTGTGATAGTCATGCCCGTCTTCAAATACCTGACGATGTCTCTCACTTCTGCGATTTGTAACTCCCGCTTTACCTCTCTGAGCACGTCTTCTTCTGTGATTCCCATGTTTCTGGCTCTGATATTCTTCTCCTTGCCTAATTCTGCTTTTATGTGCTCTTTCAGATCCTCTTCTATTATGTAGTCTTCCGGTATCCCTCTGCGTACCTCTACTTTCCACCCTAGCCTCTCCAATTCCTCTCTGAACGGCATCTCCACGTACTTCATCTCAGGCTGAGCCATCTTTTCCGCCACCATTCTTCTTTCTCTTCCTATGTATATTGCGTATCGAGGAAATAAATCCTAGCACTTTTGTGATGATCAGTTTCAGGAGCTTTGCCAGCGTGCCAGCCGCCTTCGGCTCTTTGTTTATTGCAATGTTTATAGCATCTGCTGAGAGTGCTGCGAGAGTGAGGCCGGTTATCGCCAAACTGATATGGTATTTTGTGATCGTCTGCTTGAGTTCGACGTTCATCTGCATGACTATGCTGTCGTACTGATTTACGATGTTGTTTATGTTATTCACTTCCAACTTCAGGAGTTCTACACGGTAGTTTACGGCATTCACCTCGTTCAGTATTCGCGCCACGTCGTACTTTGTTACCTTCTCGGTTATTAGCCTGTTATATTCTTTGTTCAGTGAAGCATATCTCTGTTTCCACTGATTCAGCTCTGACTCCAGCAGTTTTATCTGTCCCTGAAGTTTTTGTATCTCGCTGCCTTTTGCTGCGAGTTTTGCTTCAAATTGCTTTTTGGCATCGTTGTACCCTTGCTGGTAACACTGCCCAGTAGCCATATCGATGAGGCCGTAGAAAAAAGGAAGGAGAAGGATCCAGACGAGTGCTGCTATTATCTGCTCTTGCCCCTTCACTGGACCACCTCCACTTTCACCCTTGTCTTTCCTGTCAGCAACTCGTGCATCATGGACTTCTTCAGTTGCTCTAACTTCTTCTTCTCCTTCTTCTCTGCTTCTAGCCACCTATCGATCGCTGCCAATCTCTTGGCAATCTCTTTCTGCTCATCCAGTGGCGGGAGAGGCACATATGTGGTTTGGAGTTCCTTCTTCCTGAAGTGCTTCATTGTAGAACCGTGTGTCAGCCTTGCAAGTCTCTTAATTGCGAGTTGCAGGGCGTAGTAAAGATACTCTTTGCTGACATTCTTGCGTGGTATTACCTTGAAGATGTGCTGATTTAGCACTGCTACTGGGCCTTTCCAGACGTATGCTCCGACACTGCCAGACCACGAGAGTAGCAGGTCTCCTGATTTTACAATGAATCTCTGGTCCAGCTCTCCTTTGTAGTGGTTGAAGGGTGCTTCCGGATCGTTTAGGTTTTGTATCCGTATAATTGGGTATCCTGAGTTTGACCAATCCTTCTGAGAGAACGGATATCCGTTTATGTAATCTGCAAGGTCTGAGAGTCCTTTTATTACCCAATCCCTCGGAATCCTCCACTTCTGCCCGTTGATCTCCACTTCCTTGAACTCACTGTGGCCGATGCCCTTGGTCAGCAACTCGTGCATCATGGACTTCTTCAACTGTACAATCTTTTCGATTAGCTCATCGGACTTCTCTATTGCCTTGTCTATGCTGGAAAGAACTGTCGCTATGCCAATCTGCTCATCCAGGGACGGGAGAGGAAGTTGTAAACTAACTACTGCACTCTTCGGAATTCTGCGTCTTCCCGTTGTCCCAACCATTTGGCTAATTAAGATTTTTCGGAGCTTTTCATATTTTAGCGCATAGAACAACCAAAGGTTGTGAGCTTTTTTTGCTGTTATTGGAAAAACTTCGGTTGTGGCGAATGCGAAATCTTCTGGAAGGTCTCCGACAATTCCTTGCTTCCCGTTTTCGGCGGAGGGTGTTATTTTCGCCAGAAGTATATCCCCCGGTTCACAGTATACCATCCCCTTGGGTATTTTTCCAG
>CAZAKL010000018.1:0-13668 GCA_964486025.1 uncultured archaeon | reverse complement strand
CACCACCGGAGCGCCGGAACAGCAGTAGAATGGGAGCAGAGAAATGGTTTTAAAAGTAGGCGAAGCGCGAGGGTTATAAAGAATCGCCGTGGAATTGTGGTGGAAACAAATTCTCCCCAGGTGATGTGAATGGCGAGAGAAGTTGCCGTTGACTGCGTAATCGTGAAGGACGGGAAGGTGCTTCTGGTAAAGCGAGACCACGAGCCGTTTAAAGGATACTGGGTCTTGCCAGGCGGGCATGTGGAAAAGGGAGAGACGATACGGGACGCAGCGGTTCGAGAAATGCGGGAAGAGCTTGGCTTGAACGTGGAAGTCGTTGAAACAATAGGTGTGTTTGACGACCCGGACAGAGACCCTCGCGGACTCATAAGCGTTGCCGTGCTCGCGTTTCCAAAGGGCGAAAGGATACACCTCAACGAGGAGGCATCCGAGTACAGGTGGTTCCCGTTGGACGAGCTGCCAGAGAAAATCGGGTTCGACCACAGGAAAATACCGGAAAAGGCAAAATCACTCGTACTCAAGCAGGCGCCGGACAATCTCCTTCGGCTCTAGCTGAGTGGTAACAAGCAGGATATTCTCATTTTCTGCTATCTTTTCCGCCACAATATCTGGCTTTGTGATTCCCTGAAGAACAACCATCGCTGGAACCATATCTACGCAGAAGCGGCCAATCTTCAGGGCAATCATGGGTGAACGACCGGTGGTGACACCGGTAAAGATTAGTGCACGCTGGGGGGTAGAGCCAAAGAGCTTCATGTAGTCGTGCACATTCACCTCGGTAATGGTCCGTATGGAATCGATGAGCGTATAACCGAAAATCTTCGTACTTGGCAGGAGCTCCTCGTGCGTGATAACAACGCCGTCAATTCTCTCCGTAAACTCCTCCGCAGTCATGGCTGCGTAGAAGTCGTGGTTCTCGAAGGGTGCGCGGTCATAACCCCTTACTATCTGACGCTCCAGCTGTCTAACTATTTTACCGCCGCGCTTCTTATCAATCTCGATAAGAGCCTCCACAAGGCGGCGCACAACTCCGATTCCCGGGCTCTTTCTGCGCCCGCTTTCGTAGTCAGAAATGGTTGACGGCGAAACGCCGAGTTCCTGGGCAAGCTCTGCCTGGGAAACGCCAAAAAGTTCCCTCCACTTGCGCATGGACGAGCCGGGGTCCTTAGAAAGGGCAATCTCCCCTGCTATAATGAGCGCGAGTTTTTCCATACGCAGATATATTGGACAAAAGGAGATAAAAATATGGCGTTTGACGAACCTCTGTTTAGCGAACGCCGTTAGACGCTAAGAACCGTTGCACCGACGCGACGGGCGATTTCGTCCATCTCAAAAATCTTGTCCTTCGGGGCATCCACACGGAGCACGTTCACGTCCGGCTTCCATGTAAGGCGAATTTCGTGGTCCTCCATCACGAAGCCGGTGCTGGAGAACTCGCGGAGGAATATATCTGCAACGTTGGACGCGCTATCGCCCGGAAACTTGAAGGTGAAGCGAGAAACCTGCTCTCCACCAGCCTTTTGCAGCGCTTCCGCAATTTTCTCATCACCAACGATGAGGGGCTTAACCGTGACGTCTCCGCGGGAGGAGAACACCGCATCGACGAAGCGCGCCACGGAGTCATCCTCTGGGAACATGTAGTAGCGGTAGGAACGGTAGCGCTCGAGCCGCGCATCGATTTCATCGATTAGGTCTGCGTATTTACGCATGAGGTTGGCAATGGCCTCGTACCGTGCCTTCATCTCCTTGAAGACCGGAAGAAGGTCCTGCTCGCGCACGTAGTTCTCAGCGACACCCTCCAGGTCGGGCATGCCGTCTATGATTTCCCTGTAGTCGGAGAACGCCTGCTCTAGAGATTCAAGGGTGGATTTCATCTCAAAACTCTCGCGCAAATACGTGTTCAGGTAATAAATACCCATTTGGAGGCGGCGGAGCGCATCTTTCAGGCGGCCCAATTCTTCCTCCATGATAGATTATCTGGCATTTTCTGTTTTAAAACCATGGAGGAGTTATAAAAGTATGGCCGAGAAAGAGGAAAAAGAGGCCAAAGGAAAGCCCAGTGCAGACGAAATCCTTTCGCAGCACATAGGAGACATCCATTACCGCGTTTTCAGGTTGAAAGACTACTTTGACAACCTGAACGACATCATACATTACTATCTGGATAAGTTTGGACCGTATCTCCCGACAAAAGAGAGGACAGACCTTGCGCTACTGGCACTCGAGGCGGACCAGCTATTCATCGAGCTCTCGGAACTCGTGTACAACGTCCAAGTACTGAGAGCCCACACGCAGATGCACATAGATACGGATACGGTTGAGGGGTTCGCAGTGCCGAAAGAGGCTGTGGACGAGCTCGAATCGCATGCCCGCGAGATAGAGGACAAGATATACGAGTTCGCAGACCACCTGTCCAGGTTCATAAAACGCATAATGAAGACGGCGAAGGAAGAGGGAATAGCTTAAGGGCTCAGCAGTTACCACCTCTCATCAACCGTCAGTCTGGGACGGCCTCATCATTGCCCTCCGCTCTTACAGGCTAATATCCAGCCTCTCCCCGAGCTTTGGCGCGAACGCCTTTACGCCCTCCTGCTCGTTGAGCTCCTCTGCGAGCCGAACAGCGTTCTCCTCGTCGCCGTGGACAACAATGACGTGAGACGGGTTCACGCGGCGTACAATTTCAAAGAGCTCGGAGCGTCCGGCATGGGCGGAGAAGTCAAATCGCTCCACCTTGAGCTCGGTTTTAAACTCGTAGCCATCTGCCTCGAACACACCCTCCTCGAGCAGACGGCGTCCCGGCGTATCCTCAACGAGGTAACCCGTAAAGATTACCTTGGAGTTTGGGTCGTTGCGAAGGGCAGTAGTGTAGAATATCACCGGACCGCCCTGCATCATGCCCGCTGTGGTCACTATCACTCCGGGCTCCTCGAGGGCGCGCTTTCTGTCGGCCGATGTGCGTACCCAGTTTACCTTGCGCATGATGCGCCTCAGGCGGTTTGGATTTGCAATGTACTCAGGGTGGCGAAGTATAATCTTGGTAGCCTCGCGGGCCATGCCGTCAAACCATATCGGAGCATCCACGCCGTTGGAGACGAGAATGTCAACCATCTCCTGGGCGCGTCCAACGGCAAAGACGGGGAGAATAACGAACCCGCCATTATCGAGCGTTTCCTTAACAGATTCTACGAACCTCTGCTCCAGCAGCTTTCTGGGCGGGTGGTCCTCGTCTGCATACGTCGACTCCATAATCAGAACGTCCGCCTCGATTCCCGTTAGGTCCGCACCGTTGTGGAGCCGCGTCGCCTCAATCTTGAAGTCGCCTGTGTAGAGAATCTTCCCCTCAGGCGTGTAGAGTTTTGTGAATGCCGAGCCGGGAATATGGCCCGCGTCGTAGAACTCGAAGGACGTTTCCGACGTTACCGGAACCAGCTCGTAGTAGTCATAGGTCGTGGTAAAGGACTCCGCCTCGCGAATCTCCTTCATCGTGTACGCAGGCTCGATTTCCTTTCTCTTCGCTACCTTAATCATATCCTTCCAGAGGAGGAGCGAGAGGTCCTTCGTCGGTGGCGTCATGAAGACGTTCGCCTCGGACTCCCTGAAATAGTGGGGCACATAGCCGGTGTGGTCAAGGTGCGCGTGCGAAACGATTATACCGTCCACCAACCCCTCGAAAGGAAGGGGATACTCGGGAACTGTCTCGGTTATCTTTATACCGTAATCAAGCAACACACGCGTCCTTGCCGCCTCAACAAGTATTGCACTCCTACCGACCTCGCGGCCGGCACCATACACACCAATTCTCATCTGGTTCGCCTCCTGTAATATCGGTCGTAAATGTCGATTATGATGTTTCCGATGAGAAACGCCAATGTGAGTGTGATGAGCGTTTCAGACACGGAAGAACCTCCTGGCATTCTGCCAAGTACGTTCTATAACATGGTCTATGGAAGTCCTTTTAACGTCTGCTATAAACTCGGCGACCCTGCGAACCCACCACGGCCGCGCCTCTTTCCCGCCAAAACGCACGGGCATATCCGTTTCGAGCATCATCAGCTCAAGGGGCACCACATCGACGATTGCGCGGTAGGCCTCGTAGTAGAGAACAGCAGGGCCGAAGGAGAAAAAAATCCCGTGCTCCACGGCGTTCAGAACATCCCCCATGGGCCCAGAAAACCAGTGGAGGTCCGCACGGACATCAGAACCGATTAGCTGCTCTACAACAGGTCGATGAGCGCGTCGGGAATGGACAATCACCGGAAGGTCATACTCCTTCGCCATGCGAATCTGACGGGAGAAGAACAGTTTCTGCCTGTCCCTATCGGCGCGGGTCTTTGCGAACTTGTAGTCCAGACCAATCTCACCCACTGCCACAACCTTCTCCTTCCCCAGCATGCGCTCCACTATATCTAAATCGGATTCAGGTGCAGTCAGCGCGTACTCCGGGTGAATGCCAACGGCAGCGTAGACGATGTCGTGTCGACTGGCAAGTTGCACGCATTTCTTCGCCGTCTCAACATTCTCCGCGTTTGTGACGATTAAACCAACGCCCTTCTCGACGGATTCGCGGACGACTGCGTCGGGGTCGTCCACCGCGTAGAGGTGGTTGTGCACATCGGATAGCATATAACCACAATGGGCAGTAGTGTTAATATGCAGTTTCTGATTACGACGATGGTTGGCCTTGAAGAGACAACGCTCAAGCACGTGCGCGAATCCTTCGGACTATCGGGAGAAAAGCAGAGAAATGGCAGGGTAATCATTGAGGGGGAAATGGAAGATGCCGTTCGCCTCGTCTACGCGGGGAGAACCTTTGAGCGGGTAATGATACTGCTCGATGTGGTGGAAAACGTCCATACCCTCGACGACGTGTACAGAGCGGTCCGCTCCATAGAATTTGGGGAGTTCTTCGGCCCGGAGAAGACATTCGCCTGCAGGTCGGACCGGATGGGCGAACACTCCTTCACGTCCTTGGACATTGAGCGAACGGCGGGTCAGGCAGTCGTGGACTACTTCATGGAAAGGGAAGGAAAGCGCATACGTGCAAACCTCGGGGACCCGGACGTCATTGTACGGGCAGACCTTGACGGAGATGTCCTCTACATCTCCCTGGACCTTGTGGGCTACAATGCCATGCACAGGAGGGGATACAGGGTCTATGACCACCCTGCAGCCATGAATGCCGCCCTCGCATCATCCATGCTACTGGAGAGTGGCTGGAACCCACTGAAAAAGCTACTTGACCCGTTTGCTGGTGGAGGAACAATACCCATCGAGGCAGCGCTCTGGGCAAGAAACGTTCCGTGGTTCCGGTTCAGAAACTTTCTCTTCGAGCGTTCCAACATAATTGACCCGACAATCGTGTCAGAAATAAGAGAGGAACTGGAGGGAAAGATAAACGAAAGGAAGATTGAGGCAGTGGGCATAGAAAAGTATGAAAAGCACGTGAGAGGAGCCCTGAGAAACGTGGAGAGTGCAGGGGTAGCCGATACAGTCGTTATCAAAAAGGGCGACGCAAGGGCGTTCGAGGAGGACGCGGACGTAATCGTGACGAATCCGCCATACGGCAACAGGATAGCAAATCCAAGGGTTGTATACGACCTCTACTACGACTTCGCGGAGCGGGCGGCGGAGCAGGGTATCCCCACGATACTTACAATAACGAGCAGGTGGAAGTGGATGGAAGACGCGCTGAAGAACGCTGGATACACAATAGAAAAGAGCAAGTTTGTCCTCTACGGAAAGCTACACACGCACATGATTAGGGCGACGCTCGAATAATGCCCTCCGCCAGCTCCATGATTGCCCTGTACGGGTCCTTTGCCTTCGTGACGCCGGAAGCAACGAGAACGCCCTGTGCCCCCAATTCTATGGCCTTTTTCACATCCTCCGTTGTTTTAACGCCTGCGCCCACAAGCACGGGGACGTGCACGAGCTCAACGGAATGGCGGATGATTTCTGGCCGCGCCTTGGAGACGGATATATCCGTGCCAATGAGCTCAGGCGGCTCGACGGCCACGGCGTTGGGCTGAAGGTCCGAAACTGCCCGGGCAATCATATCGTCTGCCGCACAGGCAATCACTTCGAGTCCCAGGTCGTGGGCACGCCTAACGGTATACTCCACCCACGAGAAGTTCACCTGACGCTCGGAGTGGTTGATTATCGTCCCGTCAATGCCCCACTCGGCAAGCATCTCGAGAAGGACAGCACCGGTATGTGCTCCCGGCTCGTAAGCATCCACATGCTGAGCAAAAACAGGGATATCCACGGCCTCGCGCACCTTGACGAGGTCAACGGCGTTGGGAGCAACGATGACGGAAACACCGGTTTCATCATGGACACGCTCCGCGGCACGGGCAATCTCTACCGCCCTTGCACCCATTGCCTGTGCATACGCCTTGAAGTTGATGACCACCGCTGGCAGGTTCATGTAATGAGAATGCAAAAGCGATATATTAATCTATGTGAAGCGCGTTGTAATAACGTGGAAGTAACAGTAATCGGAGATGTAAATCCAGACCTTCTCTACAGCGTTGAAGGGTTCCCCGTCCTTGACAGTCAGGAAATAGCAAAAGACTTTCGACTGAAGCTCGGCGGTTCCGCTGCAAACACTGCGTACGCCCTTGCACGCCTCGGCGCAAAGGTACACTTCTACGGAGCAGTTGGAAAGGATATGTTCGGGGAGTTCTGTGAGCGGGAGTTGAAAAGAGTGGGAGTAAGGACACACCTCACAAGGATTGATGGGAACACGGGGGTAACATCTGCTATTGAATTCAAGGGTACGCGGACGATGTTCACGTATAGGGGAATGAACGAATTCTTGGACATCTCACACATTCGTCTCCACGGCCATTGGATGCACATTTCCGGCTACTGGCACCTCACAAAACTCCGCCCAAAAATGGTGGAAATCTTCCGCCAAGCAAAGGAAAGAGGGATGAAAACGTCCTTCGACGTGGGGTCATGGAACAGAGACTGGAAAGAGGCAAAGTACATTATCAGGGCAATACGGGACGGTTTTGTCGATTTCCTCTTTCTGAACGAGCAGGAGATAACTGCAATAACTGGAATGGAACTTGAAAATGCCATTGAATCGCTCCGAAAACACACAATAATCGGCCTGCACATGGGAAGAAGGGGAGCCAAGATAATAACCGCCGATTCGGAGATTTACACGCCTGCATGGGAAAACATCGTTGTCCGCTACACCACCGGCGCGGGGGATACGTGGAACGCCGGTTTCATATGGGCCTTCCTAAAAACAAACAACCTCAAAAAAGCGGCGAAAATAGCAATGGACATAGTTGAGAGATATGTGCAGGAAGGGGTGGTGATTACCCCTTCAGAATTGTAGACTTCGCGTTGGAAATGCCTCTGCGAACCTCCAGGAAGTACGCATCCAGACCGTCATCGGTCTTCAACTTCTCTGCCCACTCGTCCTGGCCATGGAGTTTTGCAAAGGTCACGAAGAGGTCCCTGGCACGCTGGCTCTCCGGAGGCTGGGCATTGGCCTTCGCTGCCCGCTGGTACTGTATAATCTTCGTGGCGATGCGCTCGACCTCTATACCAATATTAATCTTGTAGAAGCGCATGTACGCCTCTGGCAGAACCTTTTCTACCCAGCCACGGTGGAAACGACAGAATCCCGCGTTCTCAATCATGAGCTCTGCGTGGAAGCGCTCCCACGCCTTCTTGCCAAGGTCGTAGGGCTCAAGCCAGTTAGAGCCGTAATACGTCATGAACTTCCCGTGGAGTGGCAGAGGCAGGAGGAATCCCGGTACCCAGTACTGGGGTGGGACTAATTCGCCCCCGGATTCGAAGGGCGTGTAAACTGCAAGGTTCCTCGTTTCCGGCTTTATCTTTTCTGATGCTCTCCTTATACCGCCGGAAAGCTGCGGCAAATCGCCCTTGGCAAGGGCTATGAGTATACGTTTGACTGCCTCTGCCTGCTTATCCTCGTCCACTTCGAAGGGCGCCATTCTCGTCTCGGGAACCCCCTCCAGCGTGACAAAACCCCTTTCTCTGAGCTCTAGCAACCAAGATACAACGTTACCTGCCTCAATGGCATCAAACCCAAGCATGTCTGCAAGGTGTGCAATCTCTACAATCTTCTTCGGGTCAAAAATGCCCATCTGGGCACCGAAAGCAGTTATCGGTTCATAATCCATCTTTTTCTCGCTCCAGACCTTCTTGCAAACCGCTGCACACTTCTCTCCACAAGTCTTGGAGCGAATTGAACCGTCCTTGAACATCTTTCTTAGCTGCTCGACAGCGGGAGAAATCTTCTCCTCCCAGAGGCGTTCACGCTCCGACTCACTCAAATACATCATCTGCCAGTTGTACGCTGGGAGCGTGGTCTTCAGATGTGCCCAGTTGAGAATCGTGCCACCGATTCCGTCATTTGGGGAAAAGCGGTACTTCGTGGTGGCCTTCGTCACGGCCTGCAAGTATCCCTCGCCCAGCACATTCTCCGCGAGCTTTTTGAAGTCGCCCACATCTGTGAAAGCCGGAGCTGCATCACCACCAAACACCACAGCGTACACGTTGTGTGCCTGAACCATCACAGAGCCGGCACCGCCCCTGCCAAAGAAGTCGGGCGTGCCCATATCAGGGTCAACGGAAACCAGCGCACCGAAGTCGGTGTGAACGGACGCCATGCCTGCAGCAACAACGCGGAAAGGCGCTCCACCGTACACGTCCTGTAGCTCCTTCCTCAGGAAGGCATCAAGGGCAAAAACGTTGTTGGCCACGTCCTCGAACTCGCTCAGCTCAAATATTTGAAGCGTCGTTCCCGCCTTGTCACCCTTTATAGTGACAACCGAAGGCACCTCCGTCCTTCCAACAAGCGTTACGGCTGTATCCCCCGTGAGCGATATGTATCTTCCGAGATTGCCTGCAGAGGAAACGAAGAAACCGCCGGTCATGGGCGACTTAAACGAGACAACACCACGGTTCGCGCCCTGAACGTCAGGATGTGCAAATGGGCCCGCAGCGAAGACGAGCGCATTTTTTGGGTCATAAACATCGAGAGCGTACGTCTCAAACTCATCCTGATGCATTTTCAGGCCCGCATCCACCGCACCAGACGCGGACATGCGAACTTCCTTCAGCCTCTTCCTTGTGAGGTCAACGACAAGCATGCTACTACAAGGCATTGGTGCTTTAAATATCCTACTCCGTCTCAGTATGTGGGAGCAATCCAACGGTTCGTCGAATACACTCAGGAAGAGGTCGGGGCGTATCCCGTGCTAATCTTCGGCTCTGCCCTCCACGGCTCAGGAAGGAGCGCACTGGCGGACCTCACATACAAGAGATTTGTTGCCGCAGGAATCCCCTCCGCACGCATATCCACAGGAAAGATATTCAGAGAAGTGGCGAAGGCAGAGGGCATGACAATTGATGAGTTCATGGGGCTGCAGAATGCCGACCCCAAAAGATTCTACTCCCTAAACATAAGCGTTGACCAAAGGATACACGAGGAAATGGAAGAAGAGTCGCTGAGCAAGGCCGTTATTATTGATTCGAACCTTGCAGCGTACCATGCTGATATTCCGAACGCCTATGCACTCCTTGTTTATACGGAGCCTCGCACTATCGGGGAGCGCGTATTTAAAGCACGCAGAGAGGCGGAAAAGACATATGCATCCCCCGGGGATGCCCTGAATGAGATGGTAGAGCGCACACGGGAGGATATCCAACTCTATAAGAAAATGTCAGAAATCGCAAGGGATAATTTCTGGAAGATGGTGTACCGCATCGCCGCAAAGGACATGGAGAATAATCTCGAAGCGATTCTCAAGGGGAAAAGACCCGAAAGCCCCTTTTTTCACGCGACAATTGACAACAACGGAGCGTTGGAAGAGAGCTGGGAGCAAATAGAAGAGTTTCTATCGGCTCAGAGATGAATAACAGTCCCCACCTTTTTCCCCCTCGCTGCGCGCGTCATATGCCCTTCCTCTGCGGACGTAATCACAACGGCATCCAGCCACGGAGACGTCTGAACGAGGGCAAGCATCGTTTCTACCTTTGTGAGCATGCCGCCCGTCACGTCCACGCCCTGGGCGCCACCGATGTACTCACGGATATCCTTGAACGTCTCTGGAGTAATCTCTGGAATTCTCTCGGCGTCGGGGTGGATAAGAGGGTCGGCTGTGTACACGCCATCCACAGAAGTTATTAGAATGATGCGTTTCGGCTTAAGAACAGGGTTCAACGTGAAGAACACTCGCTCTGTGGAGAAAATGGTGCCACCACGCTTTCCATCGGGGACGGCATCTCCGTAAGTCACGGGGAGGTACCCGTGGCGAAGTACTTCCGTAAGTGCCCCAAGACAGAGACGAGACGGGTGGTCGTCGTTAGAGAATATTATTGCAGAGGGAGGGAACTGAAACGCCGGGATTCCCAGATTTACCAGCTCAGACAGAACAATCTGATTTAGCTCTGCGGCAACTGCGTGAACCTTTGCTGCGTATTCTCTGGGATTTGCCTTCTTGAGATGCTCGTACTCCTTTGCAGCCCAGTGACCAAAGGACCCGCTGCCGTGACCGAGGAGTACGTTATAATCGCTGAGGAGAGACTTTACCTCCATTCCCAGTTGGCGAATCACGGCGATATTTGGCTCTCTAACCGATGCCTTGTTCGTAATAACCGCGCCGCCCCACTTTATGAAAACCGTATCCTTCACGCAGGAAAGGGAGAGAGAATATTTATATGGATGAATCGCCCGCTTCGGCAATTAACGGCATCGTTTATATTATACGTTGTGTTTCTCTATCCGTGGCAAGGGGGAGAAAGTTCGGTGAGACCGTATACTACATCACGAAAAGAACGGATAACCTCAAAGAGAAGCTGGAGCGCTTCGGACTACCAGGGGAGCAAATAGAGCAGATTTGGGAAGAGGAAGACGTTCCCGACGTCTATTTCGTTGATGGCACCCTTGTTGTTGACCTGAACTTCATGGGTGAGAGCACGCTTATAGCTGTGAAGAAAAACGTCATAGCAGTTATCGCAGAGGAGGATACAGAGCTGCTGAAGTGGATAAAAAACGCCATAAAGAAAAGGCGGAGATTCCTGCAGCGCCCCGGGGCATTTGTTTACCGCGCAATCAAGAAGCAACTGGACATCATCCACGACCGCATATCTGAGACTCACAAGGAGGTATCCCGGGCCGAAAAGGAGATGGCAAAAAACCTCCGGTCGGAGGACACTGAGAGAGTCATTCACATTTACGACGTACTCATTCAACTGCACGATGTGAGAAGAGAGCTCTCCTACTTCTGGAAGGTAGTTATGAAACTCAGGCGGTCTTCACTTCTCAGGCCGGAGGAGATTGAGGACATAAAGGGCGATGTACACGAAGTTCTGTCCTTTGTAAGTTTGACCATCAAGTCTGCTAACTCTATTCTGGATTTGCACGACCGCGCGCTCTCTATGGAGCTCAACCTACTTATTAAGCGCCTGACTGCCATTTCCATCATACTTTCTGTAATAACAATTGTCACGGGAATCTACGGCATGAACTTCAGGTACATACCGCTTGCGGAGCACCCGTATGGCTTCTGGATTATCAACGGGCTCTTAGTTGCCATGTACCTCGGCATGTGGTGGTGGTTCAAGCGCATAGGGTGGATGTAAATGGAGGTTCCGCTAATAGGGAAGAAATCGCCACATGAAATTGCAAGGAAACGCCCTGAAAAAGTGCGAACAGAGGAGTTCTGGAAGGGACTCGACACTGCAAAGTTCCTTGAAGAGAATCCCCGGAGGGCGCTGGAAATTACCGGGGAGGCGATATCGTCAGGAATTGAAAACAAGAGTATTGCGGATGTGGTACGCCGGGCGATAAAAAGCCAGAACTTCCAGGAAGTTGCACTGCAGATGGGCGCGCACAAAAGCAAAAGAGTTGCAAACTACCTCCTTCGAGAACACAGAATTGGCGATGAAAAGATTACCCACAGACAGCTTGCAAAGGCGCTTGCGGAGGCTGCCCCCGCGGACAAACTGGTGGATGTCCTTGCGAGGGTTGAGAATCAAAGGCTGCAGAGGGAACTCCTTGCAAAATACAAACAACGCGTGCTCTCAAACCCCGACGCAATCAAGAAGATTACAAAATACCCGAATATTCTCGAACGCATACTGGAGCTGGAATGGCACGCTGAAATGAATGAAAAGCAGCTAAGAATGCTGAGCGACGCGCTCTCTAAAGGAAACCCTGCGGAAATGGCAAAGATACTTGCAAACACCCTTGAAAAGGACATAAGAACGCCAGAAGCTGCCAAAAACACCGTAATAATTCTAAGAAACATTATGAGCGGAGTTGCAGGCAACCCGCTTGCCGCAGAGGGCATTCTAAAGATATACGACAAAATAAAGGCGCACGTCTTCTCCGAGAAAAGAAAGAACATCGAGTTCGGAAAGGCTTTCCTGGAGCTCGGCGGTGAATCAACAGTGGCGTTTCTCGCAAAGGCAGCACATCAAAAATACCGGCAGGGGGCCCACGACGAAATGGCTGAAATCGCGTATGAGGGTGCATGGCTCGCCAAGGAATATCTCAAGCACGTGAAACTGCAGAATATTGATGAAAAAGAGGCAAAGGAAAGGGCGGCGAAGTATGCACAAGGCATTGTTAAACTCACAGACCCCCAAATCCACAGCAACATGGACTATCGAAAGCGCAAGGAGGTCAAGCAGCAGATTCGCAGGCTTGTGGAAGAGCTAAGCAACCACAAAATACTCGAGCATATGCAGGACACTCAGATACGTGCCCTTGGAAGAAACCTCGCACAGTTTCATGACCACGACATCGTTCTCCCCGTAGCGGAAGCCATAGCGCGCGGGGGGTCACAAAAGCACGCGAAGCTTCTCAAAGCATATCTTGGGGCATACGGAAACACCAACCACGCGCGCAGCGCGTTCCTTGAGATACTCGAGCGTCTGGAAGGGAGACTGGGCAGGGAGTTGAGCGATAATGAGTTGAGAAATTTAGTTCGTGCAGTCAACGTTAGAGAGTATATCCCGTCAGCGCTGTGGAAAAAGCACGGGCAGCAGCAGGAAAAATAGCTAAGGGGAAATTGGTGAAAAGTAGCGCCCGAGCCGGGATTTGAACCCGGGTCGCGGGCTCGACAGGCCCGCATGCTAACCTGGCTACACCACTCGGGCAGCCACCGCATCACGCGGCAATACTACGTTTCCAGCGTTGATTTTAAAAGGGTTGCGAGATTCCCGGAGAAGATTTATATTGTACCTTTCCGCACCATTTAGCAGCATGGTAGAGAAAATACCAACGACACATAAGTTACTGAGGAAGCTCCCAGAGCTCATTGAAAAGCACAGGATGGAGGACGGCAAGATTGATGTGGACAGCTTCATGAAGGAGTTTCGCAGAAATTTCGGCAGATATGGAGGGGAATACTGGACAAATTCCCACGAAAGAACATCCCGAGAGGTCCTGATTCCCGTGGCTGCACCGGGATTCGCAGACGCACAAGTAGCGGACGCGCAGATTTATTTCCCAAATGAGAAACTAAAAGAAGGCATTGAAGCAGTGAAAGCGGCGCTCAAAGAAGGTTCAAAAGCAAAGTCAGTTGCAGTTGGCGGCGAAAAACCCCTGCAATACATTCCTTACTATCAAAAGATTATAGAGGCGTTCATACGTGCCCACAATGAGCTCGTAGA
>CAZAKL010000017.1:4058-13780 GCA_964486025.1 uncultured archaeon | reverse complement strand
GGAGGAGGCCCCCGACGCGTACAAGGACGTGGACGAGGTCATAAAATCCGTAGAGATTGCAGGAATAGCCAGAAAAGTAGCTAGGATGGTTCCACTTGGCGTGGTCAAGGGCTAACCCATCTCTTTATAATCTTCTGCGATTTTCTTGAGGAGCTTTTCTACCTCCGCGGCGAATTCGCTCTTTGCTCTTCGGTACGCTTCACGGACAAGGGGGTGGATTTTTTCCTCGCTCCCCCTCTTCGCGACATAGACGTGATATATGAGGGGAGCTTCCTTGAACACATCCTTCAACTCTTCGATTGTCCCGTCTAGCTCTTTGCTTGCGCCCTTTGCTTCCTGCTCAAATTCATGGTATCTTTTCAGAAATTCCAGAGCTGCTGAAACCGTTTCCTTGCTTGTTCCCAGGGCTTCGGCAATCCTTTCAGTATCATTGATTATGCCCATGTGGTACTCTACTTCTCCCGGATTTATTCCGTGCTTTCTCTCGAAGTCATGCAGCTCGTTTACCACTGCGAGCCAGTCCTCATGGGTGATTCTTGCGCGGTTTTGCAGTCTCATGAGCTCCATTTCCTTCTTTCTGAGTACATTTTCAACGGCGTCTCCGAAGTCAGCCCTTGCAAGTATTTCCAGTTTCGTGCCGCGTTTCATGTGCTCCTTTGCGATGTTTTTGAGAAAGTGCAAATCTTCCGGCGTTATTTCCCTTTTGGTGGCAATCTCCCGCAGTCTTTTTTGCGTGCGGTAGTCAAATACCATAACCACCACTGGAAGTCCCACTTTAAACCTTTTCTCTATCCTTCATAGGTATAGTAGAGAGGTGAGACTGAATGTATCCGTTTTCTGGAGCAGCGGCATATGACCGAGCAATCACGGTGTTTTCGCCGGAGGGTGAGCTGTATCAGGTAAAATACGCGACGAAGGCTGCCGAGCGCGGAACCCTTGGTGTGGGTATCGTATACAAAGATGGTGTTCTCCTTGCTGCGGACAAGAGGGTCACGTCGAAGCTTCTTGTTTCTCCCACGCTTGAGAAACTCTTCGTAATTGACGACCATATCGCCATATTGTATTCTGGACTCGTAGGCGATGCGCGCGTTCTCGCAGAGTATGCGAGGGATGTCGCCGAGCAGCACAAGATTCTTTACGATGAGCCAATACCTGTTGAGCGCCTAGTAAAGGAGATTGCGAAGGTGAAGCAGGCATATACACAGTATGGTGGCACGAGGCCCTTTGGCGTATCCTTCCTAATTGCCGGTTACAATGAGCACCCGCGCCTCTTTGAGACACAGCCCTCCGGGACGCTCCTCGAGTACAGGGCAGATGCAATAGGGAACAGGAAGTACGACGTCATGGAGATGCTGGAGAAGGAGTACAGGGGGGACATGACGAGGGACGAGGCAATCTCCCTTGCGGTTAAAGCATTGAGGATTCCTCTGGAGGAGGGCGACGTGCTTACGCCTGAACGCGTGATTATCGCGTACATAGAGAAGGATCGCAAGGTTAAGCTCCTCGGCCCGGAGGACGTGAAGCCATTCCTGGGGTAATGAGCCATGGTAAGTGTTGACAAGGCGATAATAGCCAGGTACGAGCGTGGCGGTCATCGTTTTGAGATACTTGTTGACCCGGACCTTGCCTGGCGCCTGAAACGGGGCGAGGAAGTGGATATGGATGAGCTTCTTGCAGCCTTTGAGGTCTACAAGGATGCAAGGAAGGGCGAGCGCGTTTCGGAAGAGCTCCTTGAGAAGACCTTTGGCACGACGGACATATATGAAATTGCGCGGAGAATTATACGCGACGGGGAGGTTCATCTCACCACTGAGCAGAGGCGTAAGCTCCACGATGAGGTGTGGAACAAAATAGCGCATCTTATAGCGCGGAGGGCTGTGGACCCGAGGACAGGGGCACCCCACCCCGTTCAGCGCATACTTAACGCGATGGAGCAGGCAAGGGTACACGTCGATATATTCAAGACCCCTGAGGAGCAGGTTCAGGCAGTGGTCGATGCCATTCGCAAGGTCATTCCCATACGTATGGAGACGAAGAAGGTTCAGGTTATCATTCCTGCCCGGCACGTTGGCAAGGCATACGGACATCTGAAGCACTACAAGATTCTTCGTGAGAACTGGGGAAATGACGGTTCTCTCACAGTCGTTTTAGAGGTGCCTGCGGGGCTGGTAGAGGAAATGCTCCACGATATTGCATCGGTTACGCACGGTGATGTTCAATCAAAGATACTGGAGTGATGAACATGACAGATGAGAATGTGGAAAGGCCAAAGCGCTGGCTCGTGGTTCCTGGCGAAGTGGTGACAGAGGAACGTGTCAAACTTGGGCCAGGCGTTTATGTACGGGATGGAAAGGTTGTCGCAAAGACCGTCGGCCTAGCGGAGATAAAGAACGGTGTTGCCCGTGTCATTCCCCTTGAGGGGAAGTACGTTCCGAAGGTGGGCGACTCCGTCATTGGAATAATTGTTGACGTGAAAATCCCCGGGTACGATGTTGACATAAACTCCCCGTACACGGCATTCCTTCCAAAGGATGCGGTTGAAGGGGACGTGGATTACGGCGATGTTGTTGTTGCCACCGTTAAATACGTTGACGAGGTGCGTAACGCCCTCCTCGAGAACGCCTCCGTACTTAAGGGAGGGGAGCTGATACATATCATACCCTCCCGTGTTCCAAGGGTTATTGGCAGGAATGCAAGCATGATTACCCTCCTGAAGAGCAAGACGGGTGCTGCCATTCTTGTCGGCGCCAACGGAAGGATTTGGATACACGGTGGCCACTCTGACGTTGCAAAGGAGGCTATATTCAAGATAGAGCGCGAGGCACACACATCCGGTCTCACAGACAGGATTACGAAGTTCCTCGACGATAATATTCCTGCAGAAGAGGAGAGTGATGAGAATGCCGAATGATATACGCTCTGATGGGAGAAACTTCGACGAGCTGAGGAGTATAACGATAGAGGCGGGCGTGCTTGACCAGGCGGACGGTTCTGCCCGTGTTCGCTGGGGACTTAACACGAAGAAGCTTCTTGTGGACCCCAGAAAGGAGAGCAAGCTTCGCAGTCTCGCAGAAGAGTACTACATTATGCTGCGCGGGAAGCAGGGCAAGAAACTCCTTGTCGAGGTGCCTGAGAAGCTTCTTCCCCATATAGAGGATGATTTGGGGAAATACGATGTTGTTGGTGAAGGGTTCAAGGGCAACATTGCTGTTGTGGCTGTTCACGGGCCAAGGGAGCCAATACCAAGACACGTCGGTGACCCTTACCGCTCTGTCGTCCGTTTCAGGTACACGATGGCCCCCTTCTCCGTTCCCGAGAGAAAGCGACCAGCACCCGGGCGGAGAGAAGTGGAAATATCAAAGGTTTGCAAGGAGGCGTTGCAGCGCGTTGTCTTCGCTGAGGAGTACCCCATGACCGTGATAGACGTCTTCGCGGAGATTCTTGCGGCTGATGCCGGAACCCGTGTCACGGCGCTCACTGCCGCATCCGTTGCCCTTGCAGACGCTGGAATCCCCATGCGCGACTTGGTGTCAGCCGTAGCTGTTGGACGGGCGTTTGGTCACCTCGTTGCAGACCTCACGAAGTTCGAGGAGGATGCAGAGGACGCAGTGGACGTGCCCATGGCGGTCATCCCTGGAACCGAGGAGTTTGTCCTTCTACAGATGGATGGTCGCATTTCGAAGAGGGAAATGGATGATCTCATAGAAATGGGCCTCGCAAAGGCGAAGGAGGTTGCTGAGCTTCAGCGCAAGGCCCTGAAAGAAAAGTATGCGAAGGTGGTTGAGAATGAATGATTTTACATGGGAGTTCATGAAGGACCGCGTCAGGAAACTCGCCTTCAAGGGCCTCCGCCTTGACAGGAGAGGTCCCCTTGACTACAGGCCCATAACGATAGAAACGAATGTTTTCCACCATGCTGACGGTTCAGCATTTGTCGATTTGGGCGGGACAAAGGTTGCTGCGGGCGTTAAGATGGAGATTGGCGCTCCATTCCCGGACACACCAAACAAGGGGGCAATCATGACGGATGCGGAGCTCTTACCCATTGCAAACCCGACCTTTGAGCCAGGTCCCCCTGACGAGAATGCAATAGAGCTTGCACGCGTTGTCGACAGGGGCATACGTGAGTCCAACGCCATAGACCTTGAATCTCTGGTCATAGAAGAGGGCAAGTACGTGTGGCTTGTCTTTACGGACCTCCGCGTCCTCGATGATAACGGCAACCTTTTCGACGCGGCATCCCTTGCGGCAATTACGGCACTCGCCACTGCCCGCGTGCCCAAGCTCGAATACGAGGGCGAAGAGCCGAAAATCATTCGCGGTGAATACGAGGGGAGACTTCAGCTCAACGAAATACCTTTATTGACTACCTTCGTCAAGATTGGTACGGCCATATTTAGTGACCCATCTATGCCCGAGATGAAGGCCGCGGACGCAAGGATTTCCGTGGCAACCGTTGACGACGGCTCCATCACAGCCGTCCAGAAGGGCGCTGAGGGTGCGTTCACGAAGCAGGAGCTCTCTCTCATATTCGAGAGGGCCATTGACCGCGGAAATTACCTCAGGGATATAGTGAAAAAGGTGATTTGATATGGGTAGGACGAAGAAGGTTGGCAGCGCCGGTCGCTTCGGCCCCCGCTACGGTGTAAAGATTCGCAAGAACGTCGCGAAGATAGAGAAGGTTCAGAAGTCCAAGATGGTCTGTCCGCGCTGCGGTGCAAAGGCTGTCAAGCGCATAGGTTACGGCATCTACCAGTGCAGGAAGTGCGGGGCCGTCTTCGCAGGTGGCGCATACACGCTCAGGACAATCGTTGGCGAATCCGTTGCAAAGGCCCTTGAGGCTAAGAGGGGATCCGCATGACGTATGTCTGCCCTTACTGCGGGAATCAGTTTGAAGAGCTCCCCAGAATCGCCATTCGCTGTCCTTACTGCGGTCACAGGATGATTTTGAAGGCCCGCCCTGCAGTGGTAAAGGTCGTCAAAGCGCGGTAATATGATTGCAATAACGACATCGCGGAAGCCATCCCGGCGGACGCGGCGGTTCTGCAGGGAGCTCGAGGCAGTTCTCCCTCTTTCCATTTATATAAACCGTGGAAAGGCATCTCTCCGTCTTTTTGCGGACAGGGCACGGGCAGACGGATACTATCGCGTCTTAATCGTCGGTGAGACGAAGGGGAACCCATCTATTATTCGCGTTCTTGACCTGCACGGGTACCCATTCCGCTGGATGGGCCAGTTCTACATATCTGACGTTTCTCTCCTACTTGACCGAAGGGAAAAGCCGAGACGCGTCGACGCGGAGGACCTCGTCGTGGATGCGGACAGGTGGCCATTCTTGAAAGAGGTTTTTGATGTTTACGACGGCGAGGAAGGAGTTGTTCTCAGGGAGCGGGATGGTGCGGTGCGATTCATATACGAGGGTGAGGAGGTGGGACCACGCTTCAGGATAACAGGCTGGGACGGGGTGCCGGCAAAACTGGATTCCGCGCTGAGGTAGAGTTTCCCACGGAGGCGGATGCAGAGGCAGCGTACACTGCCCTTTTGCCGGAGGTTGGGACGTCTCGCAGATTCACCGCTCGCATCTCCGTAGAGGGGAGGAAACTCGTCGTTGAGGTGGATGCAGATGACCTCTCCGCCCTCCGTGCAGCCCTGAACTCTTACCTTCGCTGGATTGCCCTCATAGAAAAGCTTCAAAAAGCCCTTAACTCTCAATAATTCGAGGTGGTTTTATGGAATTGCCGCAGGATGTCCAGAAGGATATTGTGAATTTCCAGGCACTTCAGAACCAGCTGAACATAGTCCAAACGCAGCTGGCACAGATTGATGCGGAGCTTCGCTCGATTTCCGAGGCTATTTCTGCCCTTGAAGGCAGCGAAGACGAGTTCGCATATAAGGCAGTTGGCCCCATACTTGTTCGTGAGAGAAAGTCCGTGCTTCTCGCAGAGCTTAAGGACAGGAAGGAGACTCTCGAGGTGAAGAAACAATCCCTCGCGAAGAAATCCAAGCAGATTGAGGCAAAGCTGCTGGAGCTGAAGAGGAAAATAGAGGCGGCCCTTGCTAACCTGCAGAAGGTGGGCGGTAATGCTCCCCAAGGTGGGTGAACTCCGTTCCACCCTTCTTTCCCTGCGCCCACCGGTTCTCATTCTTCCCCACGTCAATGCTGATGTGGATGCAGTGGCGTCCGCCGTAGGTGTTCATTCCCTTCTCCGGAAGCACGATATCGGTTCGGTACTCTTCTTTCCATCACTTTCAGCCCCCGCTGCGAGGCTTCTGAAGGATTTGGCCGTTGACTACGTCACGGATAGTGATGTTAGTGGCAGGGACGTCGTCGTCGTTGACACTTCTTCGTCTGCGATGCTTCCCGTGGATGTGTACCCTGCTCGTCGCCTCGTCGTTGTTGACCACCACAAGGGTGGCGATTTGAGGGGATTCATATTCGACACGCCCTCCCTTTCAGAGGTTGTTGCCGCTCTTCTTCTATCTGAAGGCCTGCGGGACGAAAGGGCGTATCTAGCCCTTTCAGCGGGCATATTTGATGATACCGCGGGGTTGATTGCCGCCACACCGTCCACGCTGGGTATTCTTTCGAGAGCAATGGCTGCCGCGAAGTTGGAAGCAGTTTCTGATGTTGTTCGCCTTGTTTCAGAGAGAAGGTCTGTTTCCGAACGCATAGCCCGCCTCAAGGCTCTGAGACGTGCAAGGATTCATCGTCTTGGCGACTTCGTTGTTGTTACATCGGATGCCGGCGCGTACGAGGGGAGTGTTGCGTGGGAATTCATAAATGCAGGGGCAGACGCCGCCTTCGTTGCGGGCAGGGGCCGAGTTATTGGCCGACTCTCCGATGAGTTCATTCTCAGAACGGGCGTGGACCTGACGGACGTATTCTCCCGTGTATCCCAGAAGGCTGGTGAAAAATGGGGCGGTCACCCCGCTGCTGCGGGCATTCACGCCTCTGACCCGAAAGAGACACTCGAGCATGTTCTGGACGTTCTGTCAGACCTTCTGAAGAAGAGGGGATTCTCCTTTGTCCGCAGGGACTACTGAACAAGTATCTTCACGGGCCCGTCCCGTATTTTCTGCTCCCAGCGTATGATGTAGTGCACTGTGCTCTTGGGGATGCCCAGTTCTTTGGCTATTTCCCGGATGGATGCGCCTGCTCGGTAGAGAGCGAGTACCTGCGTGGCGGTTTCCAAGTCAATGTCTGCGAACCTTCCCCGCCTCGACATCAGCTCCACTCTCTTCCCTATAATCTCTTTTGCTTTTCTTGACAGTCTGGCGTACGTGGAAGGGGGCATTGTGTACATCTCGACGTATTTGTCTATTTCTTCGATGATTTCGGCGGGGAGCGGCCGGGGGATGTGCACTTTCACCCTTCCAAGGTTTTTTATGAGCGCTATGCCAGCCTCGAGGTTCTCCCGCTCGAGCACCACAAGCACGTTAAAAGAATGGCGTTCCCTTTAATAACATGCGGTGGAATGCGTTTCTTCTCATCCTTGTGTACGTCCTTGCGTTTTTCTCGGGGTTCCTGTTTGGTGGCTACTATGTTGCATCTAACTACGGCTCGAGGGCAATGGTATACGCGGCGGCAGTGGTTTCCGGCGGCGGGGGGACACTCGCTCAGGTATGGGCAGAGGTTCACCCCGGTGCGGGGCGCGTCTTCCTTACTGTTAACCCGCAGGCTGAGTTGGATACGCAGGAGTCCGCAGAAATCGCTGCTCACGTTGCTGCGCGCCTTGCGGGGCGTCCCCTGCTCTTCGAGGACATAGCCTTCACAATTGATGCCCCCACTGTGATTGTAGGGGGTCCTTCCGCCGGTGCTGCCATGACCGTTGCTGCCTATGCTGCCCTTACAAGGAAGACGCCCAGAACTGATGTGGTTGTGACGGGTGAAATCCTTCCAGACGGGAGCATTGGACCGGTGGGTGGACTGGTGGACAAACTGAATGCCTGCGCTGAGCATGGGATACGGGTCTTTTTGATTCCGAAGGGCCAGCGATACGTCCGTGTTGCCGTCCCCGTGACTAAAAGAGAGTCCCCTGCTCCGGGGATAGTGATTGTTGAGCGTAGCGTTGAGTGGAAAACGGTCGACCTTGTTGAGCTTGGCAAAGAAAAAGGAGTGAAGGTCGTGGAGGTTGCCCATATCCGCGATGTGCTCCCGTACTTCTTCAGCTGAAAAGCTTCTTCTCTAGGAACTGGGCAACCTCCTCTTTCCCGGCCATGCTTCCATTGTACACCTCTATGAGCGCCTCGTTGACTGCATCGGCGACCTTTTCCTCCTCGACACCTTCCCTCTTGGCGCGGAGCGCAGCATCAATCACGGCATCGGAAATATCGCTCTCGAGGAATACCTTTGCTGCCCTCCTGTCCAAATCTGCCAGCACGCTTGCAACAAATTCCGCTTCTTCCTTGTTCTCGAAGGAGCGAATGCCCATTTTTCCTATAACCTCTGCTATTTCTGTTATGCTGTACATGGGTATCGCGCGGGCCTTGCGGAGGAACGCTGCCACGCCTCCAAGGAAACCCTCTGCTCCAGTAACGTCTACTTCGTTCCCGTGAATATCAACCATCCCGAGGTAATAGAAGCTCCCTATAGTGTCCTCCGGCACGGCGCCGTCGAAGACCTTGACTCCCTGCTCGTCCATGATGCGTGCTACCTCTTCCCAGAACTTCTCCCTCACCGCGTCCTCCGCCACAGCCTTCACTGCCGCCGCCAGCTTTGCCATCCTCTCCCCACCGGCGTTTGCCAGCTCGTCCCACTTCCTGAATATTCTTCTCACGTCGAGCCCCTGCTCCTTCGCAGCGGTAAGTATCTCTGTTGCCTTCTCCACCCTCTTCACAAACTCTTCAGGCGGAAGGGGCGCATCAATATCCACCAGCCGGAAAAACTCGCTTATCTGTCGTTCATCCATAATTGCCCTGAGCTTTTCCATGATATCGTCGAAATCCACGCCACCCTCGTACTTATAATAGTTCTGGAAGAATTCCAAGGGGGACTCCGTGGATTCAAAGTATTTTGGCGCGTCCGCGCTCTTGTAAAGTGATGCATACGGGCTCATCAGCTCCTTTCTCCATGTGACTATCGCTGCGGCGGGGTGCGTTTCAGACTGGGTGAGCCTCTCCAGATAGTCCTTGCATTCGTCGTTGCTGTTGAACATATGCTGGACCTGGTTGAGTGCGACGATAACGAACCAGTCTTTTCCTGCCTTTTCCCTTACCTTTGCGAGCAACTCAGCCATATCTTCGGGGTTTTCCACCTCCCTAATGGTCCAGCGCCTGAGGTCTGTGGGAGAAACGTCCAAACCCCTTTTCCACAACTCCTCAGCTAGTTTTTCTATCATTACAGCTCACCTTTCCTTTATCTCGTGAATCTTGTTAATTAGCATCTGCTTGAGGTTATCTGGTTCTGACTCGGGCAGTACCGCCCGCAGCGCAGCGATTATCTCCTCATCCTTTACGCCACCGCTCTTTACAATCTCCTGGACGGTGTTGATTACCGTTGGGAGGAGGTCGTCGGAGATTACTTTGCTCAACGTTTTTACGTCGAGCGCCGCGAGCATGTTCGCGGCCCGGACTGCACTTTCCTTGGATTCCGCTGCATCCAGTATGCGCAGCATCGCATTCACGAGGTCCGTGGCGGTGTACATGGCGGAGGGCGACAATTTCATGAGAATATCGAGCGCGCCACTCATGATTACTTCGAATTCTCTGCCAAACTCTATTTT
>CAZAKL010000017.1:0-3958 GCA_964486025.1 uncultured archaeon | reverse complement strand
TCACCGCGTCCTCCGCCACAGCCTTCACTGCCGCCGCCAGCTTTGCCATCCTCTCCCCACCGGCGTTTGCCAGCTCGTCCCACTTCCTGAATATTCTTCTCACGTCGAGCCCCTGCTCCTTCGCAGCGGTAAGTATCTCTGTTGCCTTCTCCACCCTCTTCACAAACTCTTCAGGCGGAAGGGGCGCATCAATATCCACCAGCCGGAAGAACTCCCCCACCAGTTCCTCACCAACGACCCGTGACACAGCATCGGAGAGGGTATCCACGTCAACGCCAAGCTCGTCCTTGTATATGTTCATAAAGAACTCAACGCCGCTTTTTGATATGTCCGGGTCGAAGTATGACTGTTCTGATGGGTCAAAGCTCAGCGTTTCGAGTATAATTTCCGGGTCGAGGTCTGAGCCAATTGTTTGCTTCCTCCATGCCACGAGGAGGGCTGATAGGTTGAGCGGCTGTTTGCTCCATATGCCATAGAACTTTTTCAAGATGTCGGAGGCTTTTTCAGGGTATTCATTTAGTTTACCGAGGAATATGAGCTGGTTGAGGGCGACAGCGGCTTGCCATTCCCCATCGGGGAAAGCCTCTGCCGCTATCTTCTTCATAATCTCTGCGGACTCTTTACTGCCCATAATCTTTTCAATTGCACCTACATGGGGTTGAACCCACTTTCTCGTTTCCTCTGCACCCACATTTTTTCCCGCTTCGCGCCACAGAGAAGTAACAACCTTTACAGATTCCTGAATATTGCCGTCAGCCATGTGGATAAAAGGCATTCTTGAAATTAAAATGTTCCTGAGCTCTGTTACTCTTCTTTGGGAGTAACAACGCCTTTTTATCTCCACCGTGCATATACTAACATGGAGTTTCGCATACTGGCTGAAACCTTTAACCGTCTGGAGAAGACCTCCTCCCGACTAGAGATGATGGACATACTCGCATCGCTTCTTTCAAAGGCGGACGCATCGAACGTGGACAAGATTATATATCTCCTTCAGGGCAGGGTCGCAGCTCCCTACACGGGTATAGAGTTGGGAATAGGTGAAAAACTTGCCATTCAAGCCATTGCAAGGGCGTTCGGTGCTAACGCAGATGAAGTGGAGCGGCTGTACAAGGAGCTTGGAGATTTGGGGTTCGTTGCGGAAAAATTGGCGGCTAACAAGAAGCAGATGACACTCTTCTCACAGCCCCTTACCGTTGAGCGTGTCTACGATAATTTTTATCGCATTGCTACCGCTTCAGGCTCTGGCTCGCAGGAGCTCAAGCTACGCCTTCTTATCGACTTGCTTAACGATGCAGCGCCCCTTGAGGCAAGGTATATCGTTCGAATTCCCTTAGGCAAGCTGCGCCTCGGTGTAGGGGATGCCACGATACTTGAGGCGCTTGCAATAGCGAAGACAGGTTCCCGTGAGTTCAAGGATACTCTTGAGAGGGCGTATAACCTCTGCTCTGACCTGGGGTATGTCGCGAAGGTTCTGTATGAGAAGGGCCCCGATGCCATTCGTGAGTTCCGCATAGTTGTGGGGATACCTATACGTCCTGCCCTCGCACAGCGTGCCCAGTCGGCGGAGGAGATAATTGCCCGTTTGGGCACGTGCGCCGCAGAGGCGAAGTACGATGGCTTTCGCTGTCAGATACACAAGAAAGGGGACAGGGTGTGGATATTCTCTCGCCGCCTGGAAAATATGACTGGCATGTTTCCCGAGCTCGTGGAGGGGACTTTGAAGCAGTTCGATGCGGAAGAGGCAATATTTGAGGGAGAGGCAATTGCGTACAACGAGGAGACAGGCGAATTCTATCCCTTCCAGATGACAATTCAGCGGAAGAGAAAGTACGGCATAGAGAAGGCTGCTGAGGAGTATCCACTGAAGCTCTTTGCCTTCGACCTAATATATGCTGACGGTGTAGACTATACGCCGAAGCCATACGAGGAGCGCCGCGCAGAGTTAGAAAAGCGGGTGAGGGAAGGGGATGTGCTAACCCTTTCTGAGCGACGCATTGTTTCCACTGCCAAGGAACTTGAGCGGTTCTTCGAGTCCTGCGTCGAGAGAGGGCTTGAGGGTATCGTCGCAAAGGACCTGAAGGCACCGTATATTGCGGGTGCTCGCAAATGGGCGTGGATTAAGCTCAAGCGCTCGTACCGCGGTGAGCTTTCCGACACGATTGACGTAGTTATCGTTGGATACTATAAGGGGCGTGGCAAGCGTTCCCAATTCGGTTTGGGCGGGATACTCGTTGCCGTTTACGACAGCGATGAGGACGTCTTCAGGACAATTGCCAAAGTGGGCTCTGGATTTACGGAGGAGCAGCTCGTCGAGATGAAGAATCTCCTTGATGAGATTGCCGTTCCTCACCGTCCTGCACGCGTTGTGTCCTTTCTCGAGCCGGACGTCTGGGTGGAGCCAAAGTACGTCATCACGGTTACTGCCGATGAGATTACCAGAAGTCCGAACCACACCGCAGGCTGGGATGGCGAGAGAGGCTATGCCCTTCGATTCCCGCGCATAGTGGGCTGGATACGCGAGGACAAGCGACCGGAGGACGCTACGACCGTCGAGGAGATTATACAGATGTACAAGCAACAGAGAACGGTGTTTACAGGTGAGAGAGATGAGTAGGCTCTTCAAGCTGGTGGCGCACATTGCCTTCATAGCCGTTGCCGCGTATCTGTACATATCGTTCGTCATCCTCTGGGCAGGAAAATGGAAAACATACTTCATGCGCTCCGGGAACATAATGTACTACGTTTATCTTACCGTTTTCACGTGGATTTACGTCCAGCTGATAAAAATATTGTGGAAGTGGCAGGTGCGCCTTCTCAGCGAACTTTAGCGCCGGGCTTGACGTCCCTGTCAGGCATGAGGAGCGCCACCGTCTCGCCATCGTCGGCTGCCAGGAGCATGCCCTGCGACGTCACGCCCATCATTTTCTTGGGCTCGAGGTTCGCGAGGACGACGATTTTTCTGCCTTCTAGCTCTTCAGGTTTGTAGTATCCCTTTAGTCCCGCAACTAGCGTCCTTTCCTCGTCGCCAAGGTCGATAATAAGCTTGTATAGCTTCTTGCTGCCGGGGATGTCTTCAACCTTCTTTACGCGGGCAACACGTATGTCCAGCTTTGCGAACTCGTCGTAGGATACCATGGTTATAAATCCGTTGGAGGCGTTATTAAAACGTGCGCATAAAACTCGTTGCCCCCGTTAAGGACCTGAAGCTTCTTCTCATGCAGATGCGCGACGACCCCGACATTATTCCAAAGGGTTCGACAACGTACAGGGAAACACTTCTTTTCATGATGCAGGGTGCTTACGGCGCTCCCGACATTTATGCAATCCGTGTATGGAATGACGAGGATGAGAAGGCGGTTCTCGTTCATCTGGGGCACGATTTGCGGGATCAGGAGGAAGAAGTGGTTGAGTCTGGCGAGAAAGACCGTCTCCAGTACAAGCTCATGGATTTGGGTTACCAGCCCCTTGGCGAGTTTACCGTGTCTGAGTGGAAGTATCGCTGGCGGGAATTCTTCGGAGATGTTATTACCATTGAGAATTTTGGCTCGTTTATACGCATCTACCGCGAGTTCCCCGGAGAAGATTCGAACATCTTTGCAGAACGTCAGCGAAAGGCTTTTGAGTTTCTTAAACGCTTTGGCATTCGCAAGGAGGACCTACTTCCCTATGACGTGCGAGGGTTCCTCATAATGTTGCTCCTTCAGCAAATGCAGCAGTCGGAGCGGCAGGGCGACCAGCAATAAAAGATTTTCTAATCACCAGTTTCTTGCTGTCTCGGGGCCGTGGTCTAGCCTGGCTATGACGTCGCCCTTACGAGGCGAAGGTCGCCGGTTCAAATCCGGCCGGCCCCACTTGCAGGCTTACCGTACTATTTGCGAGAAATTTTTCCGAGGGACAATCTAGTTTATTTTTATTCACATCTTCCCCAAATATTAACTTATGGACAGTGGTAACA
>CAZAKL010000016.1:0-13815 GCA_964486025.1 uncultured archaeon | reverse complement strand
CGCGATGGCTCGCCGAGGGGTGCCAACGGGATGTATATGGCTTTTTCTGTTAGTATGAAGTCAAAGGGACTTTTTACGTGCTTCCCTCTTAGGCGGTCGAGGAGTTCCTTGCTTTTCGGCGTGCTGCCCACAACTGTGTTTTCGTCCACGTCATCCCCTACAATACCTATGAGTGTCTCTGCTCGTTTAAAACGGAGGATATAGTTGCCGCGTACCTCTCCGCTTTCCGATGCGACGGGAATGAGCTTTCCGATGGTTTCGATTCTCTTCTCGAGACGCTCGAGCCCTTCTTTCTTCTCCCGCACCATGAGGCGGAGCACGCGCATGGGGTCGCTCACAACGTACCGTCTCGGGCGGGTGTCCAGCTCCGTCACGTAGCCACGTCGCACGAACTCCTCTAATATCTCGTAAATCTTTGTTCTTGGCACCTCCGAGTAGTCAGAAATCGTTTTGGCATCTCCTTCGCGCAGGCGGAAGAGTGCGTAAAGCGTCCTCGCCTCGTAGTCATTCAGGCCAAGGTCTTTGAGCAGCGAGATGAGTGCCTCGTCCACGTCACTACTTTGGGTGACAAACGTTTAAGTGCCTGTATGAAAAACATTGCTTTCCATATTGTTGCATGGAGAACGTCATCCTGTTTTCGGGCAAACACGGAGAATGGTCCTTTGCACGCCAGATACGTACGCCCAGCGACGATGTTCCCGTGTTTCTTTCTACCGTCAATACCGTCGTGAACCAGAGGGGCGACTTCTACGTTTCAGGATCCTTCGATATCTCTGGGCTTCTGGAGGCACTTGACGAAGTTGTAAGAACTCGGAATGATTTAGATAAGGCAGTATCTTCTGCTACTCGCTCCAGGGCAGTTCAGTCGGCCGTTTCATCCATCGTTGATACTGTTGCGTCTGAGTACAACCTAGATAAGAAGCCCACGGCCGCGTTTAAAGACATACTGAAGGTCTTTTCTGTCAGGTATGTCCTTGCTCAGAAAGTAGGTGATTTTGAGCACGTTCTTGATGTGGGAGAGAAGATTAACCCCCTCGGTGAGGGCTACTTCTTTGTTGCAAACACGGGTGACTGGGTCGTCGTCAAGAAGCAGAAAATATCGGAGAGGACGACGCCCGTGGACCTCCTCTTCTACATCGCCTCCGTCAGCAACACCCTTTACTCCAAGCAGTTAGAGCTGACGGAGATACCTGCTGTTAACGGAAAGATTAAACCGTCCCGGGCGTACGAGCTCGCCCTAGAGGTATCTGACGGCGGGAGGAACGAGTATATCTTTGATGCTGCTCTTAGACGCTACTTCGCGCAGGCAGGGTTTCCCATACATTACGGTGTTGCCTATGAGCGCATACGCCCGCCTAAGCGCATAAAGGGTGTAAAGACGAAGTAATTCATCTGCTCTCTCTTTTTCTGCAGGGAGAATGATTTCGTGATGGGGCCGCGGGGATTCGAAGGCCATGTTCTTTGGCCGGACGACAGGCGGCGTTTCGCTTCGCTCCAGCCCCCTATTGTGTGGTCAGCCGAGCGAAGCGAGTGCTGGCCCCGCGTTCGCGCCACCAAAGAAGTTGGTGAATGGGGCCGCGGGGATTTGAACCCCGGATCTCAGGCTCCCGAAGCCTGAATGCTAGGCCAGGCTACACCACGGCCCCGCGGATATGGCATTTGCCACAGGAAAGGGTGAAAGGAAGGGTTTAAATTTTGCCCATGCGCCGGAGCTTGGCAATCTTGTGCTTGATCTGCCTGTGGGTGAGCCCGAGGGTCTTTCTTATGGTCCGTTCCGGTGCACCTCTCCTCACGAGTTCGATGAGCGCAAGGTCCTTCTCGCTCAGACGCCAGTACTCGCCGAGGGACTTCATGAGCTCACCCCCATAAATCTTGGGCCGGGAAAAGCTTTATATACGGGAAACCTTATTTTCTCGGTGGTATTCATGAAGGAGATACTTACCGTCCACGTGAAGGGCCGCTACATCGTTATTCCGAAGCTAATCGGCGCGTTCTTCATCATCGTGGCTGCCCTTATGCTTGTATACGCGTCTCTTGATGCTGTAACTGCGTGGGACCGCGTGAAGGACATTCGCTCGTGCGTGGCTGGGATATATAGCGCTGACGACCCCGTTGCGGCATACCAGACGTGCATTATGAAGGGAATTGCTGCAGGAGTATACGTGTATACCCCTGAGAGACTTTCCCCCGAGAAGGCTGCGGTGCCCGACGAGGAGTTCTGGGCGGTGATGACGCCGAAGTTTGCGCAGTGGCTCTTCTGGGTGGTCGTCCTCATCATCGCCATACTTATGTACCAGTGGGGCAAGCTCGTTATACCCGTGGAGGAAAAGGTGACGGAGGTAGCAAACGTCCCCGCGCCGAAGAACGAGGCGAAGGAGGAGACACAGGAGAAGCCCAAGCGCAGGACACGCAGGACAACGAGGAGAACAACTAAGAAGAGGTGATCTCCTCCAATTTTTTCCTGTACTTCCTTATTATCCGTCGTATGAGCTTTCTCCTATGCAGTCCACCCATCTCGAATGCAATCTCCCTGATGCTTTTACCCCCTGCCAGCTCCTCTAGTATTTTGCGCTCATCCTCTGACTCGACTATGCCTGCCGCTATTGCCTGCCTTGCTATTTCCCTCGGCGTCATACTCCCGTAGTACTCCTTTTCGGGGTCTTTCGGTGGGTCGAACACTTCTACGAGGTCAAACTCCGCAATCGTTAGCTCCGTGTTTGGATTGTGGCCGTACATCTCCTCGAGCATTTTCCTTAGCTTCTTGAGTGGAATGCCCTCCTTTCGTGCTTCCTCTTCCCCTATTTCGCCCAGTTTCTTCCTGTAGACGAGGACGATGCGTGCACGGCCGACGATTTTGCCCCCTGCATGGATGAGCACCTCGTCTCCAGGCTTTACCTTCAGAAATCGTCGGATGGTTATGCGTTTCTTCCCCTCTCTTACCAGCGGCCACAGTTCCTTTTTGAGCATAAGATGACCCATTGTTTTACCACTGCGCCCACTGGTTTTTATGGTTTAACTGCTTTATACTCCCATGCAACTCCGTGTTAAGCGTCTCGATCTTGATGCAGACAGGCCCATCGTTGTGCTGCACGAGGACGATGCCAGGAAAATTGGAGCGTTCCCGGGCGGGCGCGTGGAGATTCGTCACGGGGATAGAACGGTCGTAGCAATTGTTAACACGACAAAAAGGACCGTTCAACCCGGGGAAATTGGCCTTTTCGCCGATACTTGCGAGGAACTGGACGGTAAACTCGATTTTGTGGATGTTCAACCAACCTCCGAGCCGCGCAGTGTTCAGTATATACGGAAAAAGCTGGATGGGAAGCGGCTCGATGCGGGGGAGATATTTGAGATAATTATGGATGTGGTGGAGGACCGTCTCACCTCCGCCGAGGCAGCTGCTTTCGTGGCAGCTTCATACATCCACGGCTTCAACATGGACGAGACAGTTGCCCTTACAGAGGCCATAGTTGCGTCTGGTGACATCTTGGAGATATCGAAGGGACCCGTTGTGGACAAGCACTGCATCGGCGGCGTGCCAAACAACAGGACGACCATGCTCTTTGTCCCCATCATGGCATCTCTCGGTTTCTACGTGCCGAAGACATCCTCTCGCGCCATCACATCCCCCGCAGGCACCGCGGACACCATGGAGGTTCTGGCAAGGGTTGACCTCTCTGCAGAGGAGATAAAGGAGATAACTGAGGAAATCGGCGGGGTGATGGCATGGGGCGGCGGAACGAGGATTGCAGCTGCGGACGATAAGCTCATTGCTATACGGCGGCCGCTGTCCCTTGACCCAAGGGGCATGCTTCTCGCGTCCATTATGGCAAAGAAAAGGGCGGTGTCTTCGGAGTACGTGCTTATAGATATCCCTATCGGTCAGGAGGCAAAAATTAAGTCTATCAGGAAGGCGGATGAGCTGGCTGAGCAGTTTGTGGAGCTCGGATACCGTCTCGACATGCGTGTTAAAGCGGTTATTACCGACGGTTCCGCACCCATAGGTCGCGGCGTTGGCCCCGTTCTTGAGGCGCGCGATGTGCTTGAGATTCTTCACGGGGGCGGACCAGCAGACCTTAAGCAGAAGGGTGCCGAGCTCGTCGCCCACATGCTTGAATTCGTGAGGGGCATTCCCTTCGAGGACGGTATGAAGATTGCCCTGAAGCAGATAGACAGCGGTGCAGCGTGGAAGAAGATGCAGGAAATCATAGAAGCGCAGGATGGGGACCCAGACATCCGTCCGGAGGAGCTACAGCCTGGCAAGTACTCAGAAACCATCGTAGCTGAGAGCTCGGGCGTAGTGCGGCATATATCCAACCACGGCATCGCGGCACTCGCGAGGACTGCAGGCGCCCCCTTTGCCAAGGGCGCCGGTGTTTACATACACGTCTCCCGCGGCGAGAAGGTAAAGAAGGGAGACCCGCTAATCACCGTGTACGCCGAGTCGCCCAAGCTGCTAAAGGACGCACTTGCCCTGAACCTGCGTCCCGTTGAGATAGAGTGATTTTTATATCACCTCCCCCTTCTTCTTCCGATGCTCATCTCCTCCTGGGAAGACCTCGTGAAGAAGTATCCCGACCTTGCAAAGGACGCCGACCGCCCGGAGGTCGACGCCATTCGGCAGTATCTGAAAACAGGGGGCATCATAAAAACGGACGACGGCGAAAAATTCCGAATTATCTACCCCACAAAGAAGATGATAGACGATAGAATTACCTCGCTCCGACGTCAGAGAACGTACTACGTGAAGGAGATTAATAAGCTGAAGTCCTTGGAGCGGGATTTTACACCCATACGCCTTGCGTTTGACCCGCTCTACATCAAGCACCAGATGAAGATGCTCTCCAACCAGAAGTACAGGGAGGCGTTTAAGCGGCTCGGGTTTTCTTGGGAACACTTCCTCGACCCCAAGACCAGAAAAATTATCGAGCAGTTCATGGACAACCCGGACTACCGTGCCCGCGTGCTTCAGGCGCTCGACGAGTCCCCCATATACAAATCCAGACGGTTTGGTGCAATATCCGAGGCGGCAAGGAATACGCGGCGCGAGATAATAAATAAGAAGATTCAGATACTTCAGAGGAAAGTGGATGAGCTGGAGCGTCAGATTACGGTGCTCACCCTCCTCAAAAGGTGGATGTAGTGGATGATATCGTTTCGGAGGTTCTTTCGCGCCATGGATTCGATTCTCTGAACCCCGTTCAGGAGATTGCGGCCCCGCACGTCCTTGCGGGGAAGAACGTAGTTGTTTCTTCCCCCACCGCTTCGGGGAAGACGGTAATAGCTGAGATGGCCATTCTCCGTGCCGTCTCACAGGGAAAGAAGGCGGTGTACACGTGCCCGCTCCGTGCCCTCGCCTCCGAGCACTACAGGGAATTCAAGGAGCTTTACCCAGAGTACAAAGTGGCGCTATCCATAGGCGATTTTGACTCCGCAGACCCGTGGGCAAAGAACTACGACGTTATTTTCACCACGTATGAGAAGCTCGACTCCCTTCTCCGTCACGGCGCGCCCTGGCTCTCCGACGTTGCAACAGTTGTTGTTGACGAGGTTCACGAGATTGATTCGGACAGGGGGCCAACGATAGAGGTCCTTCTCACGCGTTTCCTGCTACGCAAGTCCGTTCAGATTGTGGCATTGTCCGCAACCATTCCCAACGCCTTTGAACTTGCCCGGTGGCTGGATGCGGAGCTTGTCCTATCTGATTGGCGCCCCGTGACCCTTCGCGAGGGTGTTCTCTACCAGAAGTCCATTCTATTTGCCGATGGAACTGTCGTTGAGCTGGAGAGCGGGCAGAATGACGACCTCCTGGCTGTTGTGGAGGATACGCTCCGGCAGGGCAAGCAGATATTAATATTTACCATGACGAGGAAGAATGCCGAAGCCGTCGCCAGAAAGCTTCGCTCCCTCGTTGCTCGCTACGTAAAGTCGCGTTCCGCCCTTCGCAAACTCTCTGAGCGGGTGCTCCACGCGCTGGAGAGCCCCACGAGCCAATGTAGAGAGCTGGCGGAGGACGTGATGCACGGTGTGGCCTTCCACCATGCCGGACTTGTATCCAAGCAGCGTGAGCTCATAGAGGATGCATTCCGCGAGGGGAAGGTGCTTGTCATTGCCGCGACGCCCACGCTGGCTGCCGGTGTCAATCTTCCCGCCTTCCGTGTTCTTCTTCACTCTGTGAAGCGTTATGGCGGAGCTGGCTACGAGTCGATTCCTGTCAGAGAATACAAACAGATGGCTGGTCGCGCGGGGCGGCCGAAGTACGACGACCACGGAGAGGCCGTGATACTTGCCCGGGACGATGGGCAGGTCCAGGACCTCCTTGAGCACTATATACTTGGCGACCCGGAGAACATATACTCTCGCCTTGGTGCGGAGTCCGCGCTTCGCTTTCACACCCTCGCGCTCGTTGCAACTGCCCCGTCAATGGACCGCGAGCGTCTCTTCCACTTCTTCTCGAGTACATTTTACGCCTTTCAGTACGGGGACATAGAGGCGGTCATAGAGCGGGTCGATGCCATTCTTTCTTGGCTGGAGAAGAACGGGTTTGTGGGGGCAGACGAGAGGATTGTTGCCACGGACCTCGGTAAGAGGACTGCACAGCTGTACATTGACCCGCTCACCGCAAAGTCCTTTGTTGATTTCATTCGCTCTCCCCGCTTCGGTGAAATCCCGTTTCTCTACACAATCGCGAACACGTCCGAGATGCGACCGTACCCCTCCGTCTCGAGGAAGGAGGAGCCAAAGCTCTGGGAACTTGCAGAGGAGTATGCAGCAGAAATCCCCGTGGACTTTCACTCATGGGAGTTTGATGACTACAACTTCCTCAACAAGTGGAAGCTCACCCTCGTCCTTCATTCCTGGATAAACGAGGTTCACGAGGATGATATACTCAAGGAGTATGACGTGACACCCGGTATCCTTAGAGCATACGTTACGAATGCCGAATGGCTGGCTTATGCCCTTTCCGAGCTGTCTAAACTCTTCGACGAGAAGCGTGTGTGGCGCTACGCTGATATCATGTCAAGGCGTTTGCACTACGGTGTAAGGGAGGAGCTGCTGGAGCTCGTTCAGCTCAGGGGCGTCGGCAGGGTCCGTGCCAGGAAGCTTTATAATGCTAGCATACGTAATGTTCATGAGCTGGGGCGTGCGGACCCGGCGCTCGTGGCCGAAATACTTGGGCCGAAGGTTGCGAAGGATGTGCTCCGCCAGATAGGCCGTAAACTGACGGCAGAGGAGGAAAAGAGCGTCCGGTCTGCGGCCCTGAAGGACCAGACAACCCTTGATATGTTCACGGAGTGATGGTTATGGAGGAGCTGCAGGTTCTGCGGGACGACGAGACGAGGCGCGTGATGATTGGAAGAAAGGCGTCCCTGTTTTCTCGCGAGGGATTCAGGGGAGCCCTGTTCATCGGTAAGGTTGAGGAGGAGGGTGAGCTGAAGGGCTACGATGTCTATGTGGACGCACTGTACCCCCACGTCATATTTGTGGCCGGTGCGCGCGGTTCTGGAAAGTCGTATACGCTTGGGGTCTTCGTTGAGGAGCTTGCAGAGAAGAATCCGTACGTGGGTGTCGTTGTCATAGATCCCGTGGGCATATACTGGTCAATGAAGCTCCCCAACCGTCAGAGCGAGGAGATACGCGCGCTCACGAACTGGGGGCTTACACCAAAGGGCTACGACAATGTTCGAATATTCATCCCCGTTGGAGCTGTTAGCTCTGTCCCCAAGAACACCTATGATGCTGTCTTCACGGTTAAGCCATCCATGCTCACGGTGGATGACTGGGTGCTCACCTTTGGCATTGACCGCTTCTCCCCCGCAGGCATGCTCCTTGAGAAGGTTCTCGAGGCGGTGAGGAAGGAGCACGGCGAGGACTACTCCCTTGAAGATATCATATCCAAGCTGGAGAAGTGGGAGGAGCTGAGGGACAAGGAGAAGGGCTTCAAGCCGGAGACGATACGTGCACTCCTCTCCCGTTTCTATGCAGCTCGCTCATGGGGTATCTTCTCGGAGGAGGGAACGCCCCTTACCGAGATATCTAAGCCCGGCATTGTCTCCGTCATAGACGTTTCGTTCCTCGATGAGAATGTCGGCGCACTTGTCATAGGCATTCTTGCGAGGAGAATACTGCAGGCAAGGAAAATAGCGACGCGCAAGGAGGCGGCGAAGATACTGAACGTGGAGGGCGATGGCAGAGACGAGACGGACATCCCGCCCACGTGGCTGGTCATAGATGAGGCGCACATACTCATTCCATCCGGCAACAGGAAGACCCCTGCCACCGATGCACTCATTGAGTACGTTAAGCAGGGGCGTCGCCCCGGTTGTTCACTGCTCTTTGCCACACAGCAGCCGGCCGCCATCGATTCGCGGGTTCTGTCACAGTTGGACCTGCTCTTTGTGCATAAGTTGGTCTTCTCCGACGACGTGAAGGCAGTGGAGAAACGTATGCCAACGGTTTTGCCGAAGGAGTATACTGGGGTCTTTGTCAAGCGCTTGCCCATAGGTGTTGCGCTCGTGGGGGACCGTGCCGACACGACGTCCCGCGCGTTTCTTGTCAGAATCCGCCCGAGGCGCAGCCAGCACGAGGGGAGGGAAATCGCCGTGGATATGACCGCCTCAAGACCGACTGTGCCACCAGCCGAGGAGAGAGGAGAATTGCCCGAAGGGGGTAAAAAGGAGAAGGTACAAGATACTAATATGGTGATTGCTCGCGAGCGTCAGGAGGGTCCGGTTCGTGCCCGTGCCGTTATTTCCCGTATCATGGAGGACAAGGCGCGTAGCATGCTCAAAGCATACGGCAAGGGCCTGCTCGGGCGCATATTTGGGGGCGGAAACGAGATTATCTCACTGGATGTGAAGTTCATACCCGTATGGGAGGTGACGTACTCCGTTTTCTCCGAGCCGCGCCGTGTGGAGACGGGCGTGACGTATATTGACGGCTACCACGGGGAGTTCATACACGTGAACAACAAGGGCAGGCTCTTCTTCTCGAAGGGGCTTAAGCACATATACAAGCTCCCCAGAAACCAGACGAGGATTATAGCGTTCCTCTACCACCGTGGGAAGGAAGGGGCAAACCTTTCCGAGATTATTGCGAGGGGCCATGTGCCAGCAGACATTGCTGAGCGAGATGTGGAGCTACTCAAGAATGCACGCTTTATACGGGAGGAGAACGGTAGATATTACCTTGACATGGACCTCATGCTACCCCTGGACCCTACCATGGGTGTCCTCGCATCGTTTGGCCGTTTGCTAACAGCTGAGACACAGATTCACCCCGAGGAAATTCTCCCTGCAAACTTTGGAAAGGAACGGGTGAAGGAGCTGCTGCCCGCTCTCTGGGGCGGCGTCATTGTTAAGAACGTCTCGGTCATATACCGACCCGTATGGGTGGGGGTCATACGCAGGGGTGGTAAGCAGTACAAGGTGTTCCTCGACGCCGTGACAGGGGTCTTTGAGAAGGAGCTCCCGCTTCTGGAGGGAAAGAAGGAGGGTAAGAAATGAACTCCGTGGACTTTGCGGAGATGCTGCCAAGGAGAGGGACGATTGCAATCTCCGGCGGCCGCTATGAGAAGGAGCTCGTGAGCGCCGTGAGCTACGTGAATGCTGATGGCGGTGCACTTCGTTTGATTCCCCTCTCTCCCACGCAGATGCAGTGGGCCATGGAGCTGGGCATCCCCACGGTGCGCGGATATCCCACGTACTTTATTCTGCAGGCGGAGTACAGGGGTCCGGACTATCTCCTCCAGTCGCAGACGACATCCGTCTTCGCTGACAGGATAATGGCGAAGATGGCCGAGCACGTTTGGGCATTTGTGACGCGGAACGTGAAGGAGGTGCTTGTAGAGGCGGTTCCCCAGTTTTTGGAGTATACGCTTGACGAGTTGTCCCTCTACGGAAACGTCGAGGAGCACTGGAAGAATTACATGGGTCACGTTCTAATACGTCTTACTCCCATGGACGACGACTTTTTCCACCTGGCGCACACGCTCCGCGACGTTCCGGGCGTAATAGACGTTGGAATATACCTTGAGCCACCGGAAAAGGTCGTTGTCTTTAAATAATTAGAAAAGGGCTCAGCGGCCCGTTACAGAGACTATTTCAGGCTTTTTCATGCGCTTGGGTATCACGAAGGGGTGCTGGAAGCCACATTCCTTGCACTTTGCTATGAACGTTGGCCTCTTATTCTGCTTGTAAACCTGTGTGACTTTGTGGGCCTTAATCTTGTTTGCACCGTATCCCTTCACCTTCTTTGCCTTCTTGTGGCGTTCACCCCACGAGAGACCGCGGGGCTGCTTCTTCTTGAACTCGCGGATAGTGTGCTCAGTGTGCTTGCCGCACCTCGGGCAGTAGAGCTTGATGACCTTTGGTATCTTCATGATTATCACCACGCAGAACTACGTAGGATTTGGCGAAATAACCTTTTTATTACTACGCCATGAGCGTCCTCTCGAGCACAGAGACAATCTTTGCGGGGCTGAAGAGGAGGCGGATTATCCGTGTGTTTCCGCGGAAGCCCTTTCCCGCTTGGACGACGTTGAGCAAACCGTACATGGAGAGCTCCGATATGTACTCCCTGAACCAGCGGTCCGAAACGGGTTCTTTGCCGAGTTCCCTTGCGAGGTGCGCGTACGCCTCGTATACCTCTCCGGATGTGAGGACAACGTCGTCCGAGCCGAAGGTTTTCTGCCCCTTACGGCTTAGCGTGAGCTTCGCAACGGCAAGGAGGAGAATCTGTTCCTGTTCCGGCAACGCCTCAATCATCTCGAGTATGATATCCTCCTCCACGCGTTCCTTTGCCTTCTCTACATGTTTCTCCGTGACGACGGATGCGCCCTCCTCGTCCGCCACGTCCCCCGCTCTGAGGAGGAGCTGGAGGGCATATCTAGCGTCTCCTGACTGTCTAGCCGCGTACGCAGCGGTGAGTGCGATGGCCCCCTGGCTCACCGCCCCCTCCCGGAATCCTTCCCTCGCCCTGTCCTCCAGTATCCTTTTTAGGCCCTCTGCGTTGTATGGCGGGAAAATCATCTCGTGCTGAAGGAGCGTGCTCTTCGTCCTCGGGTCAAGGGAGTCCTTCAGTGTTAGCACGTTTGAGATGCCTATGAGCGAGACGGAGCCGCGCTCCAGCTCATCGTTTGCCCTGTTCAGTGCGTATACAGTCTCGGAAATCCCCTTCAGCTTGTCGATTTCATCCAGAACGATTATGAGGCGGAGATTTTCCTCCTTGACGCGGGCCAGTATTTTCTCATATATGTACGCAGTGCTTAGGCCCAGAAAGTTTTCCCCCGGCATGAGTTCGCTCGCTATTTTTACGAAGACGCGGGAGCGTGTGTTGTGGATTCGGCAGTTTATGTATATTGGCCTTACAGGTATGTTCTTTCTTTCAGCGAATTCAGCGAGCTTCTTGAGTACGTATTTCGTTACTACGGTTTTCCCCGCCCCTGTTTTACCGTATATGAACACATTTTCGGGTTTTCTGCCGGAGAGAATGGGTGCAACAATCTTCGAGAGTTCCTGCACCTGTTCTTCGCGGTATGGCAGGTTTTGGGGGACGTAGTGCGGGGAGAGGGCATCGCGGTTTTTGAAAACGCTTTCTCTATTTATGTGCTCCGCGAATATTTGCTCAATGTCGCCCTCTGCCATGTCCCCCACCTAAAGCGTTATTAATCTCTTTGTGCGAATGTTCTTTATAGAGGTAGTGAGGTGATGATCGATGGGTTTCCTTGACAGCATATTTGGTGGCAAGCGAGAGGAACCGGACATTGAGGAATTCTTGAACTCCATCGGTGAGGAAGAGGAGGTTGAGGAGGAAGAGGCGGAGCGCTACGTAAAGCCAATCGCGCTCAACTCAGTCCAGGACTACGACAAGATTATGGCTGAGATTAACAAGGGCAACATCATTCTCCTGAACATCCGCCCGCTCTCCACGAAGAATGCGGTGGGTCTCAAGGAGGTTATTTCCCGCATAAAGGAGTCTGTCATTGATATGGGCGGCGACATAGCCAGGATTACAGAGTACTACGTCCTTGTCACGCCCCCGGGCATAAGGATTGTCAAGCGTAGATCGCGATGAAACTCCAATACCCTGCCCCCGTTCTTTCATTTCCCCTAGAATCCGTGTCCAAGGTAGTTGCGGATACGCTCAAGAAGAAGCACTGGCACCGCTTCAAGTCAGGTACAATGAAGCTTGTCTACATTCCCATCTACATTTTCACCTATGAGGCGTTTTTTGAGCAGAACGGTGTTGTTGTTAACGAGACCTCTGGCAAGATTGCCATCGATGCCACCAATGGAAATGTCTGGGAGTCGGTGCCATACGTACTGGACGAGATGCCCATAGAGCTTGTCAGAGAAACACGCCACGAGTACAGGATGGAGGTCATGAACCCGTCAATATCAAAGGATGAGGCCAAGGAGTTAGCAACGGTTAAGCTCTCTGCTATGCTCGGCGTTCCCCGCCAGAATATAAAGATTGTGGGCGGTGACATCGTCCTCTGGCCCGTATGGCGTGTCTGGGTTGACGTTCGCTCCGGAAACTACCGTCTGGATGTGGATGGAGTTTCTGGCATGCTTTTCGGTGCGGAGAAGGTACCGGTCCGCGAGCGTGGCTGGTATGAGATAACGGAGGAAGTCCTCTCTGAGCTCAAGCAACCCTCTGCGTGGATTCGATACGTGAACCTCATTGCAGATGTGCTCCACGTGCCCCGATGGGTTGTCTGGGCGGTTTTAATCCTTTTGGTTCTCCTGCTCTTTAAGTGGTTGGGGGTTTTCAAGCTCTTCGGCTGGTGATTGCGTGAGGCGTGTCCCCACTTACATTCCGGGGCTGGATGCCCAGATATCGGGTGGCCCGCCAGAGGGCTCACTCATCCTTGTTCGTGGGGAGCCCGGTACAGGCAAGACGATACTCGTCCTTCAGTCCCTCTACAACGCTGCACTCCAGGGCGAGCCGGGAATATATTTTACCTTTGACGAGACGCCCCAGAATCTTGCGTGGTACTCGGCGACCTTTGGGTGGAACATAGGCGCAATGCAGAGGGAAAAACGCTTCTACATATACTACCTCTCCGAGGCGGAGTACGAGCGTTTCAGGCCCGACCGTGTCGATACCCTGAAGCAGCGTCTCGAGTACATCATAAAGTCAACGGGTGCTAAACGTGTTGCCATTGACTCGATGACGACAATCTCCCATTATCTCGTAAATGCTCTTGGCATTTCGTCTGAGCTCCAGCTGCGTTCCGCCATGCTTCCAGTCGTTAGGGCATTCAACGAGATTGCGAAATCGCTGAATGTCATCCTCTACGTCGTTATCCATCCCTCCGACCCTGCTGCACCTGTATACGAAGCGCTCTCCGACGGCGTCTTTGACCTTGTTTACTACAAGGACATAGGTGGCATCACGCAGAGGGGCCTGAGAATTACCAAACTCCGCTCCACGAAGCATCCTCTCGATGTTCTGGGTGTGTGGATAGACAAGGACGGCATGGATGTGGAGTCGCTCTAACGCCAAACTTTTAAATACCATCTCGCACAATCCTCTTGTTCTTGCTTTCCCATGGGCCCGTAGCTCAGTCCGGCAGAGCGCCCGCCTCGCACGCGGGAGGCCCCGGGTTCAAATCCCGGCGGGTCCATTCCCCCACCATTTCATTGTATCTGTGACTTCGTCACAGTACGCCTGGCGGAGCCAGTGCGTTGACGCGAATTTGTATACGGGGCTCCGAACCCGTGCCTATTCTCACATCCTCATTCGTTGTTCTTTTTTGGTGGTAACAACTCTTATTCATGGTATAAAAACCCGCGTGCACCGTTTTTTACG
>CAZAKL010000015.1:11288-13898 GCA_964486025.1 uncultured archaeon | reverse complement strand
CCCTTCCGGGCCTGGCCGATTCACCCAGCCCGACCGCCCGACAGGACAGGCCGTCGTCGGGTCACCAGGGGCACCACGGACGGTGGAAAACCCGCCGCCCCGCGGGCATCGGCCCCGGCATAAGCGGATTTCCGGTTACAGGGGACCGCTGACCCCCCGGCCTGCCCGCCCAATAGAAAGAAGACCCAGCACGTTAAAATAGCTACCCTGTACCCAAATTATACATAACCCTAATTTTGAAACATTTCCCAGAAGTGGGAAAAAGAAACGTTATACATAACCGACATTTGCCGCATTGCGGCAGGGAAACCTATTTAAATGAGGAAAGCACAAATTTACACGGGAGTTGGCCCAATGAAAGAGCCTCGAGAGGTGAGTAAAAGTGAAGTCACTTGTTGAAGATGCGCTGAGAAAGAATGCGCCTGCGGCTGCAAAAACGGAAGAATTTGGTCAGCCCAGAATTGTTGTTATTGGTGCTGGAGGTGCGGGAAACAACATTGTTAACAGGATAGCCCAGATGGGTATAAAGGGTGCTGAGCTGATTGCTATCAACACTGACAAGCAGCATCTCGCCATGATTTCTGATGATATCACTAAGATACTCATCGGAAGCAGCGTCACCCGCGGTCTCGGTGCCGGCGGTAACCCAGAAGTTGGTAGGAAGGCAGCAGAGGTATCCCGCCAGGCATTGGAGCAGGTGCTCGAAGGTGCAGACCTCGTCTTCATACTGGCGGGTCTCGGCGGCGGTACAGGTACAGGTTCTGCCCCTGTCGTCGCCCAGATTGCAAAGGAGCAGGGTGCCATCGTAGTCGCCATGGTCACGTACCCATTCCGCCTGGAGCGCGCTCGCATGCAGCACGCAGATGAAGGTCTGAATGAGCTGGCAAAGCACTCCGATACAATCATCGTGATTGACAACAACCGCCTCGTGGAGCTCGTGCCGAACCTTCCGCTCAACGACGCGCTCAAGGTGGCGGACGAAGTCATAGCGAAGACAATCCACGGGCTCACGGAGACGATTACACAGCCGTCCGTCTTCAAGAACATCGACTTCGCCGACGTTCGCGCGGTCATGGGCTCCGGCGGTCTCTCAGTCATATCCGTTGGCGAGGGCAGAGGTGTCAACAAGATTCACGACGTCGTCGATGACACGCTGAAGAACGCGCTCCTCGACGTTGACGTCACCGGCGCAACAGGTGTGCTTATCCACATAACCGGTGGCCCAGACCTCACCCTCGGAGAGGCAGCGGCAGTCGGTGAGCTCCTGACAGAGCAGGTCGACCCACGAGCAACGGTCGTATGGGGTGCACGCATTGACCCGAGCTTCCAGGACCGCATCAGAGTGATTGCCATCTTCACAGGGGTCACATCTCCCTTCATACGGAGTCCCGTTGGCGAGAGCGAGACAGCACGCTCGGGCATGTACGCCATAGAAGAGGAGATTCCAGGGCTTGACTACCTGCGCTGAGGGCCGCTCCCTCAGTTCTATTTCTATTTGTTTCCGTTATACGAACCACGGAAGCACGTTTATTACGAGAATCGTGATGGTCAGCCAGAATACGAACTTATACGCCTGCTTCCACCCCAGTTCTCCCAGAAGATCCTGGTAGATGAACCCTCCGTCCAGCGGCGGAAGCGGTAGCATATTCACAAGGCCTATCATGAAGTTCAGGAATGCAATCCACTGAATAAGGGAGAGCAGGAACGCCAGCGCATGATACCAGGGGGGAAGGGGCTCGGGGTAGACATTCTCAACGCCCTTTATACCGATGTAGCCCCTGTTAAGCGGTATCTCAACGGTGAATACATTGCCCTCCCTCTCCACAGTCAGGGGGAGAACAGCATTGGACTCCGACTCACGGTAGGGCGCAAGAGTTTCCATGAACTGATACACGCAGTTTACTTCCTCGCCGTTTATCTCCTTTATGATATCGCCGCTCTGAAGAACGCCATGGGCCGGCGATTTAATATACGCCTCGCCAACACTCAGCGTTTCAGGGACATGGAGGATACGAACGCCTGCACTGTGAGCGCATGCATAGCTCTGAAGGTAAGACGCCAAAGGGGATGCGGCGACGAGGAGCGCTGCAAACAGAGCGAAGACAAGCATGTTCGCGACAGGTCCAGCGGAGTACACCCGAAGGCGCGAGAGCACAGGGGCGCGCTTGAATATCTTCTCATCGGGCTCAACGTATGCACCAAAGGGAAGGAGACCGAGGGTTATGATACCGCCGTGGCGCACAGGAATATTCTCACGGACGGAGACGACACCGTGCGCCCCCTCGTGGACGAAGAGGGCTATAATAAGGGCGATAACACCTTCCACCAGCGGTATAGAAAAACCCCCGACAGAGATACCCGGAAGGGCAGGGGCCAGACCGGGCTCGGGATGCACGCCCTGAATGTATCCGAGAACGATGGAATACGCGGTCATACCAACGAGAGCGAGCGCATAGCCGCCAAAGCCAAAGACCGTAACAAAGACAATATTGAGAAAAGACGCAGATATAAAGGAAGATCCGCCGATGGCTGGGAGAACAATGAAAAGGAAGGCAACGTAGGCGAAGAACGTAACAATGGATTCCCTGCGGTATTTTATTACCCTCCAGG
>CAZAKL010000015.1:0-11188 GCA_964486025.1 uncultured archaeon | reverse complement strand
ACGTCGCCAAGGGTTAAACCAGTTCCCTCCTCATCCGCTACGGGCAGCTGCACCTCATCCTCCGAAATCTCCTCAAAGAGCTTTATGTGGAGGGCCTTCTCCAGCTTCTTGGCAAGGTCATCCGTCGGGACGAGCTCTTCTTCCTCCACCTTGTGCAGATAACCTTCGCGGACGTGCAGGCGCTTTGCGAGTTCCTCAAGCGTCATGCCCACGCGCTCCCTGCCCTCGCGTATTCTCTGCCCGTAATCCTCGACGAGAACGACCTCCTTCTTCTCCTCATCCGTCGATACTGTCTTTTTCTTTCTATCTGCAAGCGGACGGTCCCAGACTTTGCGTATAATAACACCCCGCTCCGCGCAATCTGCACAGGCAACGAGGCGCGCGCCCTCAATTTCAATGAGGTATCCCCAAGATATCTCGCGCCCGCAAATCTCGCAGTGCATACCCTTAAAAGATGAGCAAGGTTATATAGGGTTGATGGTCGAAAGCGATAGCAGAGAGTTTGACGGCAACCTTGAGGCGTACCTCTTTAAGCTCCAGGAGGAGATAAAGGCGCTACGCTCAGAGCGCGCCAGACTGGAGAGTCACACATTCCTCCTGCAGAAGAAGTACGTGGAGCTGAAGAGGGAGTTTGACAGACTGACCCAGCCCCCACTAATGGTCGGAACGGTGGTGGACGTTCTCCCCAATTATCAGGCGGTTGTGAAGAACTCCAACGGCGTCACGTTCCTCGTAAACGTCATGTCATCTGTCTATGACAGTCTGAAGCCGGGCGCGCGGGTTGCCCTGTCCCAGCAGACCCTCGCAGTTGTCGGCATCCTGCCCGAGTCGAAGGACGAGCGTGTCAAGGCGTTCGAAGTCATAGAGAGGCCAAACGTCACATACAAAGACATAGGGGGCCTTGACAACGTCATACAAGAGCTCAGAGAGGTTGTAGAGCTACCACTCAAAGAGCCGGAAGTGTTCAAGAAGATTGGTATTACTCCTCCGAAGGGTGTCCTGCTCTACGGTCCACCCGGGACGGGCAAGACGCTGCTGGCAAAGGCTGTGGCCCACGAGACCAATGCAACGTTCATCCACGTGGTGGGCTCAGAGCTCGTGCGAAAGTTCATAGGGGAGGGTGCAAAGCTCGTCAGGGACCTTTTCAAGCTGGCACGCGAGAAGGCCCCCGCAATCGTTTTCATAGACGAGATTGATGCTATTGGAGCTGTAAGAACGGAGGCGCTCACTGGCGGAGACCGCGAAGTTCAGAGAACACTCGTGCAGCTACTGGCAGAGATGGATGGATTCAGACCCCTGGAGGGAGTTGCGGTCATAGCGGCAACAAACCGCCTTGACATATTGGACCCCGCCCTTCTACGACCGGGACGATTCGACCGCATCATAGAGGTGCCGCTACCCGACGAAAAGGCACGTTACGAGATTCTCAAGGTCCTGACAAAGGGCATAAAGGTGTCAAAGTCCGTGGACCTCCGCCACATAGCCAAGATAACGGCAGGCGCATCCGGTGCAGACCTCAAGGCAATCGTTACGGAAGCGGGCATGCTCGCAATCCGCAGAAAGCACAGGAGCATACGCGAAGAGGACATAAAGGACGCAATAGAGAAGGTCATGAACAAAAAGGTAGAAAAAGGCCCGGAGCACATATATCTCTAATGGGCGTCGCAATAGGTGACATTATCCCCCGTCACGAAATCCGGCTGGAGGAGCTCAGGGCAAGGAAAATTGCACTGGATGCTTACAACGCACTCTACCAATTTCTTTCTGCAATCCGCCAGCCGGACGGCACCCCCCTCATGGACCGACAGGGAAGAATCACGTCGCACCTCTCAGGCCTATTCTACCGCACAATAAAGCTTATGGAGGAGGGCATACAGCCCGTGTACGTCTTCGATGGAAAACCGCCGGAACTGAAGAAGAGAACCATTGAGAAACGTCAGGAAGCGCGGGCGGAGGCAGAGAAGAAGTGGGAGGAGGCCCTCGAAAAGGGGGACATAGAGGCGGCAAGAAAGTACGCGCAGGCCGCACATCGCCTGACGAAGGATATGGTGGAGGACGCAAAGGCACTCCTTGACGCAATGGGTGTCCCATACGTCCAAGCTCCATCGGAGGGGGAGGCGCAGGCTGCACACATGGCTGCAAAGGGGGATGTCTGGGCCTCCGGCTCTCAGGACTACGACTCCCTCCTGTTCGGCACGCCACGCCTCATACGGAACCTAACCATTGTGGGGAAGAGAAAACTGCCCGGAAAGGACGTCTACATAGACATCTCCCCGGAGCGCATAGAGCTGGAGGAGGTTCTCGAGCACTTGGGCATCGACCGGCGAAAACTCGTGTGGATAGGTATCCTCGTGGGAACGGACTTCAACGAAAAGGTGCCGGGCATCGGCCCGAAAAGGGCACTCGCACTGGTAAAGGAGCACGGCTCCCTCGAGGAGATATTCAAGGCGGTGGGGTACACACCAAGTTACGACTGGGTGGCCGTAGAGCGCATATTTCTGGAGCCGGACGTAACGGATGACTACACCATAAGGTTCCGGAAACCCAACAGAGAGAAAATCTTCCAAATCCTGGTTGAGGAGCACGACTTCTCACCGGAGCGGGTTGAAAGGGCAGTGAAGAGATTAGAAGAAGCGACGCCGGCTAGCGGCGCCCAGACCTCCCTCGACGCCTGGTTCGGTTAGCGGGACGGGGAGGCGGGAGCGGCACAAGGAACATGGAAAGCAACGCGTAGACACCGTATCCCGCAAGGCCAATGGATGTGACCAGAAGCAGGATGGAGAAGAGGCGGAACGTCAGCACGTTAAGCGCCTCTGCAGCTGCAAGAGCGATAAACGAGAGCACAAATACGATTATTCCCACAAATATGTAGCCGATATCTCTCGCGAGAGCCCTCTTCACCGGGGGCGGGAAGCCGGAGGAACTCGTGAACTCCTCCGCGTAACGTGTCATGATTGCATATGTTGCCCGAACTATGCCCGCAAGCGGCACCACAGCCAACAGATACCCCGCGACGTATATGGGCAGCGCCATATTTGGATACTCCGAAGCGGCGTAGCCCATGAGATACGATATTGCAACAACTACCATGATGTACTCGATTATGCGCTGGGTCTTCTTCTCCACAAGAATTGCAAAGGCTGGGGATGTGGCGCTGCGCTGAACGTTCGGCAAGATTCTAAAATAGGGAGAGAGGCGATGTGCAAACGAAAATACGCTTTCCGGAATCATGCGCATGAGGGTTTCTTCTATCTGCTCCTCGCGTTTGAATATTATGCCGGTGATGACCGTTGACACGATGATTAACGCGAAGATGGCACCCATGAGCTCCGCAGACATGGCGGGAACAAGGGCAGCCTGCTCAGGGGTCAGCCCGAAGTACTCCAAAACATGCGGATTGGAATAGTCGAGGCCTTGAAGGGCAGATGCAGTAAACAGGGAGAACTCACCGAGCGGGAACATGAGAATGGAAAGTCTCGCGGACTTTGAGGGCTCCAGACCAAAGAAAGGACCAAAAATAAAGAGGATTAAACGCTGGAGGAGCGTAATAACGAGGCCTGCTATGAAAAGCTTCACCGCGAGCGAGCCGAAGGAAATGGTGTACCTCAGCCCAAGGGCGGTGAAGAAGATTATGACGAAGAGTTTCCTGAAACCTGCGAGCTCCTCCTCGATGCGCTTGGCGTGCACGGTCTCTGACAGGAGCATTCCTGCAAAGAAGGCACCGAGAAGCGGAGACATGCCCACATAGCTGACTCCATACGCAAATATGAGAAGAAGTGCAAAGGCGTAGAGAGAAAAGTGCTCCGGCTTTCCGAACCGTTGCACAAAACGAAGTATGCGCTTAGACAGGCGAGTACCTATTGCAAAGAGGATAAAAAGCACGACAAACGAGTTAAGAAGAATCTTCCCTATCGAAACGCCACCCTCGGCACCAAGGAGGTAGCCGATAACGAAAACGGAGAAGATGTCCTCGAGTATGAGCATGGCCATGGCAATGTTTGACTCGAGGGCGCTTTGCAAGTGCTTCTCAAGAATAATGTGGGAGATGATGGCCGTAGAGGAAACTGCAAGGGCTGCACCGAATGCAAAGGCCACGAGGGTCGGGAGCCCAAATAACTTCGCTACAAGAAAACCGAGGGCAAAACCAACGCCGCTCTTAATGGGAGAGAGGAAAAGAGCATAGGCACCAGCCTGCCCGAACTTCTTCATACTAATCTCCAGGCCCATGTAGAAGAGAAGGAGGAGGGCCCCAAGCTCCGACAGGTATCCTATAAGCGTCTGGTCCGTTACAATGCCAATTCCCTGCGGACCAAGGGCAATGCCTGCAGCCAGATACCCCACAACGGCGGGTATGCCAAACATGGACACGATACTACCCAGCAGTAGTGAAACAAATAGGAGTAACCCGAACTGAAAGAACGAAGAGCTGACAGACGTGCTTTCCATCGCAGATACATGCGCATCTCAATAATAAAAGCGTTGCACAAGACGAAGGAATTTTTAACAGGAACTCACCAAAAACCTATTGCTGCGCAGGTCTCGCATAGATACGTTGCCACGGTGCGGGGGTGCCCGAGCGGCCAAAGGGGGCGGACTCAAGATCCGCTGGCTTAGCGCCTTCCGGGGTTCGAATCCCCGCCCCCGCACTTTCCAGCCATTTCATTGTCTACGCGCCACCCTATCTTCGCGGCTCCACCGCTCGATAGGCTATCGATTTCTGGTTAAGCATTCTTTGCAGCAGGGTGTCGAAGACACCATCTTCGGGGAATAGAGCCCCATGTTTATGCCCAGCCCCCGCACTCATTTCACCATTTCATTGTTGACGCGAGCGCGGGGCCAGCACTCGCTCCGCTCGGCCGACAACACAGAGCAATTTACCACCGCCGCGTTGTCCTAGCAGGGTTAAAGAGAAGTCAAACAAGATTTTATGGTGCAGAGGATATTTCTGGGAGGGCGGGGGCTGACATTATCCGTCTTTCCTGACTTTTCATTCCGGGACGAGTGGTCAGGCCTCTTCTACACGGATGAAAAAGTACTGGACTACATCGCCGTAAAGACAGAGTGGGGATGGGCGGCGCCTGAAAACGCGATAACGGAAAAAACAATCGTGGGGAAGGATTCAGTAACGTTTACCCATGAAATTAACGGACACGGTGTCCGAATAAAAATCGCTCAGCGGTCGGCAAAGCACAGGGGGTCCGAACTGGAGCAGCTGGTCATCTCTGTGGACGGGTCAGGAGAGAATGAAGTCGAGCTCGGCGTTTGTGGAAGACACGCGTACGAGCAGAGCTGTAGCCGTGTCGAAGTAACGAATGGCGGCGTATTTGCAGGCAAAACTGCTTTAGCACTCTTTCCGGAAAACGAAAGAACGCCAGCCGTATCTGACCTGGGGCAAAGGGTGCACAGACAAGGGGAAAGGGATTTCCTGATACGGGTAGTCCGCGCCCCCTTCAAAAACAATATCGTTATAGACCTCCGCCATCGTCCTCCAAGGTTCGCGAAGGCGATTCCCACAGCCAATGCTAGCTTTCTATCCGATTCGGAGGAATGGAACGAGCTTTACCGGCGGGCAAAGGAAACCATTCACATCCTGACCAAGCGGAGGGGCTGGTACGCGGGCCTCCCGTGGTTCGTTCAGTACTGGGGACGGGACACCTTCATATCGGTTCCTGCACTTGTAAGGGAGGGGTACGCGCCCCTCGTCAAGAGAACGCTTCTGGACTTCCTCTACAGCAAGGTAGACGGCGAAATCCCGAGACTAATCAGGGAAAACGGCGTGCCAGAATTCGGAAGCATCGATACAAATCCCCTCTTCCTGAATGCGGTGGCGGACTACGTGGCGATATCCGGGGACTACAGGTTTCTGACAGACAACGCAACGGACATACAAGAGGCGTTTGCATGGATTCTTGACGGGGCAGACGGATTCCTACCAAAAAGCAAGGGGAAGGACACGTGGATGGACACACTTGAAATAAGAAAGTATCCCGTAGAGGTTGCAGGGTACACCCTCAGTGCGGTGCGGAAACTCGCAAACCTGGGCGTCCTCGCCAACGGCATGTATGCGGACGCCAAAAAAGCATGGGAGAGCAATAGGGACAGGTTCCTGCTTGAAAGGAGTGCAAACATACTCTTAGCATCAATGTACGGGCTTGTATCCCCGGAAAAGGCCCTAGCACTGGCAAAGGAGTGGCGGCTCATCTCAGAGTGGGGTATTCGCTCGTGGTCACCGCTGGAGGCAGAGTACGACCCAAGGGGATACCATACCGGCGCTGCGTGGGGACTGACCACGGCAGCAGGGCTTTACGTAGCGCTGCTGGCAGGGGACTGGGAGACCGCAGCAGTGCTGCGCGACGCGCTGCTCAGGAGGGCAAGATGGACAAGATACCTGGACGAGGTATGGGATGCGAAAACAGGGGAACAAATAGGTGCAGATGCTCAGCTCTGGAGCGCTGCCGTTGTGATTAGGGCAATAGACGAGGTGATGATAAACAAAAGAAGGATTCCACCCGAGATAACAAAAATTAAACGCACCCGGTGGCAGAAAGGAAGGATGCAACACATCTCCATTGGCTAAATAACCACTACACAATGATAACAGTTCAAATATCGTAAATAAAAGGGATACACACCATAACAATCATAGGGGGCGAGGATAAGCATGAGAGTATTGATGATTGGCTGGGAATTTCCTCCGTTCTTCAGCGGGGGCCTAGGCGTCCACGCATACTATCTAACAAAACACCTCGCATCCAAAAATGTTCAAATTCTCTACGTCATGCCGTATAAAGGCGTCCGGGTCTCCGCTCCATGGCTCAAAATCCTTCAGGTACCGGTGGAGGGCGAAATCGGGCCGTACCTTCAGTTCATGGGGGGCGGCTCCTTCAAAACAGCCTTCGGGGAAGACAAGTACCCTGCAGACCCTGTAGAGGGGGCAAAGAAATACGCAAGGAACGTCGTAAAGGCCGTTCTGGAGTATATAAAGATAACTGGGGAGCAATTTGACCTCATACACGCGCACGACTGGATTACGTTCCTCGCAGGCATCGCCCTGAAAGAGAAGCTCGGCATTCCGCTTGTCGTAACGTTCCACTCAACGGAGTATTCACGAACCGCTGACAGACCATACGACAAAATCCTCGAGATTGAAAAGATGGCAATAGAAAAGGCTGACAGAATTATAGCTGTCTCCCGGAAGTTCCAGAGCGAATTGGTGGAAAGGCTGGGGGCAGACCCGGATAAAATAGATGTGATATACAACGCGATAGACACGGAACCCTTCGAGAAGGTAAAGCTCTCAGAATTCAAGAAGAACCACCCCGTGGTGCTATTCTTCGGCAGGCTTACATTCCAGAAAGGTCCTGAATTCTTCCTGCGGGCTGCAAAGCTCGTCTCAGAGATAATGCCAGAGGTAAAATTCATCGTTGCGGGCAAGGGATTCCTCCTGCCGTCGCTCATACAGGAAGCGGCGCGCATGGGCATATCGGACAAGGTGCTTTTCCTCGGATACGTTCCAGAGGAAAAGAAGGCATTGCTGTACAGATACGCAGACGTGTACGTGATGCCCTCTGTCTACGAGCCATTTGGCATAACGGCCCTCGAGGCAATGGCCGCGGGAACGCCCGTGATTGTTTCGAAGAACGCGGGGGTGACAGACCTAGTTCGACACGTGCTGACCGTAGACTTCTGGGACGTAGAGGAGCTTGCAAACAAGATTATATCAGTTCTCCGGTACGAGCCCCTCCGACATGTGCTTGCAAAGAATGGATACATGGAGCTAAAGCGGTACACGTGGGATTCCGCGGCAGACCTTACAGTAGGAACGTATAAAAAGGTGTTACCATGACTTCCATTGCGTTCTACTTTCAGGTGCACCAGCCATTCCGTTTGAAGAAGTTCTCGTTCTTCGACAGGGAAGAAGACCCATGGAAACGCTATTTCAACCACGAGAAGAATGAAAAGATATTCAGACGCGTTGCATCAAAGTGCTACTACCCCACCAACGAGATTATCCTCGACCTCATTGAGAGAACTGATGGAAAGTTCCGCGTCTCCTTCTCGCTGACAGGTACGTTCATAGAGCAGGCGGAGATGTACGATCCGGAGCTTCTCGAGTCCTTCAGGGAGCTCGTGAAGACAGGCGCCGTGGAGATGCTCGACGAGACGTACTACCACTCATTCGCGTCTCTCTGGGACGAGGACGAATTCAAAGAGCAGGTTAAAATGCACAGAAAGAAGATTTTCGAGCACTTCAATGTAAAGCCGCGTGTTTTCAGAAACACAGAGGGGCTCTTCTTCAACGAGCTGGGAAAAACCCTTGAAAAGATGGGCTACGAGGGCGTCGTCGCAGAGGGTGCAGACCGCGTCCTGGGCTGGAGGAGCCCGAACTACGTTTACAAACCGGTGGGTGCCAACATAAAACTCCTCCCAAGGAACTACAGACTCTCCGACGACGTTGGGTTCCGCTTCGCCAACCCCAACTGGGAAGAATTCCCGCTAACCGCCGAAAAATACGCAGCATGGTTGAAGGCAAGCGGTGGCGACGTCATTGGCCTCTTCATGGACTATGAAACGTTTGGAGAGCACATGTGGCCTGTAACAGGCATATTCGAATTCCTCAAGGCACTTCCATTCAAGGTACTCGAGAACGGCATGGACTTTGTGACACTCTCAGAGGCGTTTGAAAGGTACCCCGTCCGGGACGAGCTCAACTACGACCCGCCCGTCACGTGGGCGGACCTTGACAGAGACCTCAGCGCATGGCTGGCAAACGAGCTCCAGTGGGCGGCATTCAACAAGATTAAGGAGCTGAAGAGGTTCGTCATGAAGGTAAATGACCCGAAACTCACGCACATATGGCGCCTGCTCCAGACATCCGACAACTTCTACTACATGAGCCTGAAGTACAACCAGGACGGAGACATACACGCGTACTTCCGCAGCGAGGCCTTCGAAACGCCCTACGACGCGTTCATCTCATATATGAACACGCTGCAGCACTTCGAGGACCTGCTCGTGGAACGGCTCAAGAGCGAGCAGAGTGAAGCGCCCTCTCAGCAGCAGTAACGTAGTACTGTATCAGCTCACTCCAATCTGCCTTTTTTGCCATGTACTTTGCCTCTATTTTTCTCTCCAGGCGCTCACGGCGAGGCATTGTCAGATACCAGTGCAAGACGTCCGCCAGCTGTCTTGCGAACTCGGCATCGGAAACATTTCTCCTCTGCAACACGGAGATGGCAGAACGCCTCGCGAACTCACCGTATTCGGAGAGTATGTACTGGCCGAAGCCAGCGACATCTGTGGTAACCGCAGGAACACCCCACGCCGCCGTCTCAAGAGGCGTGTAACCCCAGGGCTCGTAGTACGAGGGGAAAACGCCGAGATGCGTTCCCGTGACCATATCCGAGTAGGAAAGGTTCAGGAGACCGTCGCCGGGGGAAAGGTATGCTGGGTAGTAGATGACCTTGACCGGGTCCTCTGGACCGTTTGTCAGGCCCACCTCGCGAAGACGGGAGATGACAAAGTCGTCAGGGGATGGAAGATGTGTGGACAGCGGCGCATTACCGTTGCCGTGCTGCTTCAGACGTAGTATCAGGCGCCTCGCACCGTAAAGGAAAGTATCGTCGAAGAGCTCGCCGTCCGGGAACTCACCCTCTGCAATTGAACGTATCAGGCGGTCACGCAATTGGGGAAGGTTAGAATCAACGAAGTCTTCCACCGCGCGGAAGGCAGACATGTTTTCAAGGACTTCGGGGTTGACACGGTAACCCTCCCGTGCGACGAAAAAGAAGAAAACCAAGTTACGCCTCGACGCCTCGTTCTTCAGGCGCTGGTTAAGAAGGGCGAGGGCATCGATTAGAACATCTATTCCCTTGACGTGAACGTCGTAACGGCCGGAGAAAAAGAAGTAAAGGGTGTTATCAACATCTATGGAGTAGTACGGGGAAAAGTATGCCAGAACGAACTCGTTAATCTTCTTCTCGTTTACGACGTGGCGGTGGGAGAGCTCCTCCATGGGAGGGATGATGTCCATGTCCAGACCGTTGGGCAGAACAAGGTCCGGTTCCCTTCCAAGAATGTACTTTGCCTCGCGTGCCGTGACCTCGGAAACGGTGGTAAAGACGTGGGCGTTCTGTGCAGACGCCTTCTCCATGAGGTGCTTCGCCTCGATACCATGCCTGTACGCGAGCTCGTCGGGGTTGCCCTCCCCCGAATCAATCATGCCGTAAAGGTCGTATCCCGCATTCGCGAGCACTCTCCCGAGCATGGTAGCGTGGGTGTGGAAAACGGTGGGAATATGCGGTGCATGCCTGCGGAGGTAGAGTACTGCCCCGCCGCTGAGCCATTCATGGGCGAACACGACGGCGTTGGGGTCAGAGGCAAGGAGGTGATGGAGAAAGACACCCGCAGCGTAGGACCATACAACGGGAACGTTGAACCAGTCATCTGAGCGAAGCGAATCGACGCGGTACCAGTCCCAGTAATAGTATTTTATCTCGTTGAGCCGCTCCGCAAGACGGCCGGGATTGATGAGAACAGCCTTGGGCTTTCCGGGCACGAGCCAGGTTCCGTAATGGACCTCGGCCCCCATCGAGCGAAGGGCATCCATGGCGGGCATCATGGTATCGGGGGGCGTTTCCTCGATGAATTCGCGGGGGGACTTGCGCTCGTCGTAGTAGCCGACAGCAAGATATGACCGAAAGAGCTGAGTCATAAGGCGGGCCTTGGATGCGAGAACCGTGTGGATTCCACCCACCTTGTTTCCAACCTCAAAGGACACTTCTACGAGCCGCACGGTATTAACAAGAAATCCGCTTTAATAAGCGAGGTAGGAGAACGGCGGGGTGGTAACTGCCAAAACAATGATTCGCTGCCCTAACGACGATGGGTGGAATACTCGCTCCGCTCGATTCCACGCCTCTCCGCGAATAGACATCAAGAAATTGGGAGAAAAACGCCGGGGCCGGAATGCCAAATCCCATTGCATTGGTATCGCGTGCTCCGCTCCTTGGCTTCGTCAAGGTGCGCCCGGCTCGGGGAGTCGGTGCGTCTTCGCTACCGCTCGACAAGTCGTTGAGTATACGGGGTTCGGAGAACCCGTTATACGAACTCGCGTAAACAATGAAATGGTTTGAGGGAGCGCCGGGGCTGGGATTCGAACCCAGGCGGGGTTGCCCCCATCGGATCT
>CAZAKL010000014.1:0-14583 GCA_964486025.1 uncultured archaeon | reverse complement strand
GGCGGCGGGGCAACGATTCCTGCAGCTTTGACGTCAAAACCCTGCCAGAGCGCCAGATGCATCGCGTATATAGAATCCTTCCCGCCAGAGATAAGGGCAATGGCTGGCCGCACGTATGTAGGTATATGGGGGAGGCATTATTAAGCGGAAGGAGATATAGATACGTGGGGATGGACTCTGCAATACTGGAGAGAATCCTTGAAAGACGCGTGAGAAAGGAGCGAGAATGGCTGAGACAGAGGGGGCTGCACACGCACATCAAACCGGATGAGATACGCGTCAAGGGGCTGTTCGGCGGCGATACTTACGAAAACGGGGGAATAAGAATCGGTGCGCTGGCACTTCTCGGAAAAACGCTGCGGCACGAATTGGCGCACCGTGCGCACCTTGAACGGTCATTTGCACCAACGAAAGAGCTGAGAAAGCAGAAGAATTATCCGGACGCGTTTAGCGCTGAGTATGGAGCCATATCTGAGATGCTGGCGGCGCTGGCAGAGCACGAAACAATGAACATCGTAAAACTCGAGAGAACCACAAAGAAAGCATATGATAACTACGGGGACAGCCTGGGGCGAGCAGCAATGCTATTAGCAGTCAGAGACGCCCTCCTTCAGATGTGGAAAACGCTTAGAAGAGCGGGGTTGGGGCGAAAGGAAGCACACGATGCAATCCTACACGCGCTATATAATTCAAAAACACTTGCAGACATCGGGATATACCGAGAAGTTATGCCGAAGTTCGCAGCGCTCAGAAAAACAGGGGTGAATACCAATCCGTCGGAAGTCCTTGCCATGAGGTGGTTGAAACGGCTGAGAACGTAAAGTGGTGGGCAGAGAACGTACAGGACATTGTGGTACGGCTAAAGACAGACCCTGAAAGGGGTCTAAGCACAGATGAGGCAAAAGAACGCATTGGAAGGTACGGCAAGAACGTAATAGAAAAGAAAAAAGTCAGAACGCCTCTGGAAATCCTTATCAGCCAGTTTAAAGACCCGCTCATATACGTGCTCATCGTTGCGGCAGGCATAAGCGCCCTGCTAGGGGAGATGAGTGACTTCATTCTCATAACAGTGATACTTGTATTCAACGGAATATTTGGCTTCATCCAGGAGTACAAAGCAGAGAAGGCCATGGAGGCACTCCTCAAACTTGCCGCCCCCACCGCAAAGGTCGTGCGAAATGGCAAAACAGTAGAAATACCAGCGTCGGAGCTCGTTCCGGGAGATGTGGTCGTGCTGAGCGAGGGCGACATCGTTCCAGCGGATATTCGCATAGTTGAAGCGAAGGGGCTGATGATAGACGAGTCCATGCTCACGGGCGAGTCCGTTCCTGTAGAAAAGACCGAAAAAGCAGTACGGGAAGATGCACCGCTTCAGGAACGAAAGAACATGGCATATATGGGCACACTCGTTGTCAGGGGCCATGCAAAGGGCGTTGTGGTGGCGACGGGGCAGAACACGGAGATGGGCAAGATTGCAGAGAGCATGCAAACAACAGAAGAAACCAAAACAAGCCTCGAGGTAGAGCTGGAGCGCCTGGGGAGTTTTCTAACGAAGCTCATTGCTGCCATAACAGTTCTCGTGGCAGCGATTCTGCTGATAAGAAATCCGAGTTGGGAGGGTGCTGTGAACGCCGTGCTCACGGGCGTGTCCCTCGCGGTCGCCGCCGTTCCCGAGGGGCTGCCCGCAGTGGTCACCATAACCCTGGCGCTCGGAGTGCGTCAGATGGCGAAAAGGAATGCGCTTGTAAGAAAGCTCAAGGCAGTGGAGGCACTGGGAAGCGTTGACGTGATATGCACAGACAAAACGGGAACAATTACGGAAAACAAGATGCGGGTCGAGGAAGTGCGGGGAGACGTCAAAAAGATGGCTGAAATTGGGTACTTCTGCCACTCGCTAGACGACAGCGGAAAGGGGGACCCGACAGACATCGCGATATTTGAATGGGCAAAAAGCATTGGCGAATTCAAAGGCAAAAAGATTGGCGAAATTCCCTTCGACTCAGAACGAAAAAGGATGAGCGTCGTAGTGGAGAGAAACGGCAAGAAGTACGTTTATACGAAGGGTGCTCCAGAAACCGTGCTCTCATTATGTTCTCTCAAACCAAGCGAGCGTGAAAAAATTGCAGAAACCGTGGACGCCCTGGCGGCAAACGGTCTGAGGGTATTGGCCCTTGCATGGAAGGAGTGGGACAACGACCACCCCGAGATGAACCTCCGCTTCGCAGGGCTCGTGGGCCTTCTGGACCCGCCAAGAGAAGACGCAATAAGGGCAATGAAAGTGGCACAGGAGGCAGGAATAAGGGTGGTAATGATAACGGGAGACCACGCGAGGACGGCGGAAGCAATAGGGCGCATGATTGGGATAGATGGGCGCGTGGTCACAGGTGAAGAACTGGACAGAATGAGCGATGAGGAACTGGAGAGCATTATAGAAGAGGTCGGAATTTTCGCCCGCGTCTCGCCGTATCACAAGCCAAGAATCGTGGAGGCGCTCCAGAAAAAGGGCCACCGTGTTGCCATGACCGGCGATGGTGTAAACGACGCCATTGCACTTAAGAAGGCGGATATCGGCGTTGCAATGGGCTCGGGGACAGAGGTAGCAAAGGAAGCGTCGGACATTATCCTCCTCGACGACTCCTTCGCTACGATTGTTGCTGCAATAGAGGAGGGACGCCGCATATTCAGGAACATAAAGTCCTTCGTTGTATATCTCCTCTCGGCGAACCTGGCAGAGGTAGTGGCGGTATTTTCCGGCTCCCTGTTTAATTACATCATCCTCAAACCCGTTCAGCTCCTGTGGATGAACCTGCTGACAGACGGGCCGCCTGCCCTCGCAATTTCAGCGGACCCCGCACCCCCCGACATTATGAAACAGCCACCGAGAAGGCGCGGCGAAGGGCTGCTCACGGAGAGGGACAAGAAGGTACGCATATATGCATTCGGAACCCTTCTCGGGCTCGCAATACTTGGAATATACCTGCTAAACGCTGGCGACGAAGCCGTTGCAAGGGGTGCGGTTCTCACTGGCTTCGTGGTTCTCGAGATGGTGCGTTTGGACGTGGTGCGGGACGTACCAATCTGGAGGAACAAATACCTGCTCGCCACGGTTCTCGGCGTTCTGGCGCTTCAGCTGGTAGCCCTATATACGCCACTGGCAGGGTTCCTCCACATCGCACCCATAACAGCGGCGGATTGGGCAGAGATACTTGCAATTGCCGCTTTGATATACGTGGTAGCAAGGGTTATGAAGATATAATGGAAATATTACTACATGCGTGGCTTCAATCCGTGGCTCCTAGGAATGATACTCGTGTTCATTGGCTCCGTCATCTTCATGTCCCTGGCGCTCTACGGCATCATGGCGAAGAGTGCCGCGCCCCAAGCCGTCGACTCGTGCATACTGCTCTGCAAGCTGGCGAAAAGCGACAGAGTGCCCCTCTCCACCGGCCCCTGCCTTTCGGACATGTATGCAGACAAATGGAGCGTTCCGGACTGGGTTTGCGATGTTGCCCACGCACCGAGGCTGCCCGTGGATAACCTTCCGGAAAACCAGTGCTCGACATTTAGAGAGGGGAAGGCACATCACTTTGTAGAAGTCGATGAGAACTGTCAGGTTATAAGGGTCGTCTAACCGAAGCAGTTTCCGTAAATATCCTCCGCATAAGTGGAGACGACACGCACGCAATTCTTGTCGGTATCCACAGCTGCAGAAATTGTCAGAACATAGAGGTCGCCTCGGTCCAGAACACCGTCGCCATCCCCGTCCCGCACAAAACGACCGGCAGAAGGAGTATACGGGACGTTATCGACGAAAACGGCAAGGCTATCCACGGGGATTGACCCGAGAACACCCTTGATTACGACATTCGTATCAGAGGAGTTCCCGTAAACGCTAAGAATCTGAAAAGAAGTTCCCACCTGTTTCGTGGCAACGGAGGATGAGGATTCTGCCGTCGACAAAGCTGTCTGAAACTGGGCATTTAGGGTGTAAACCGCGAGGGATGCTACGATTACCGCCGCGATGAAGAGTATGAGCGCCTCATGGGAGTTCACGGAATCACCACCTCGCCCTCAGCGGAGGAGCCGTACTCCGTGACAACCTTCACGATATGTGCGCCGGACGAAGCAGAGCAGGGGAAGTTTACCTCGAGTATTTCGCCGGGGATAAGCACGTAGTCGCCGCTCTCATCCGTGCACACGACGGAACCGGCGTTGCAGCCGCCAATCAGCACGGAATCCAGCAACACGTCGAATTGATTAACATCGAGGTTCGTCTTCCCCACGTTCTTCACGTAGAACCACAAATAGTTTCCGTCAGCAGCTCCGTCAATGAACTCAACGATGCTAACGGTCTTCAGCGTCTCCGCTTCCGTCTTTGCCTGCATGGCGTTCTGCATCTGCTTGAGCATCATGCCCATTGCCGAAACGGCCAGCGATACGGCTAAGATGGCGCCAATAAAGAGGATAAGAGTGCTCATGACGTTCGTGTACCCACGCACCATTACATTACGCCCCCGTCATTTATGAACCACTCGGTTCTGCAAATGTATACATAACCTCCTCCCCGACGGAAACGCTGGGCTCCGGGTCCGCCGCCCGCCTGACAAAAAGGATGCCCGGGTGGTAGGACGACACGAAGTAATCCTCGCTGTAGATATGTTGGATTTCCCCGGGATTCAAAACGCGTGAAAAGAGCATGATTTCGTCTATCGTCCCGATAAACGACTGGTTGGGCGAGAATCCGCCCCCAACGCTGTCCTGGTCCTGCCCGATAACAAAGGAGCCACCATCGGTAATCGTGTTCCCCTCGGCCAGCGAGGTGTTACTGTACTCCGATATCCCATTATCGTAAATATTTACCTCGCCGCCCACACTTTTCCACGTAACCGCAACGGCGTGCCATGCCCCGTCGTTGAAAGCAAGCCCGGGAACAATGGGATCATCCGCAACATACACGCGCAGATTCCGATAGTTCATAACAGCGAAATCGTCAGCGGTGGCTGTGGACGCGTAGGATATGGGGACGCCGTTGTTGCCCGTATCGTTTGTCTCCATCCAGAAGTAAGCTGTGATTTCTGAGGATGGAAAGCCGTTGAAGGGGTTCCGGATAAGGTAGCTGTCGGTACCGCCGTCCAGATATATTGCCGTCCCCTTCCATCCAGAAACCCACCGCGCACCGAAAATATTCATATCGTGGCCGTTCCCGCTGAAATCATGGGCAATGCTGCCAGAATTCTCGTCCAAGGGCCAGTAAGCGACGAGGTCAGGAATGACATGAAGAAAAACGTCGTCGGCATTGTAATCGGGCGTGTCCCGACACCCGTAGTACAGAAAGATATAGTTGGAATCGTGGGGGGTCACATCCACCACTGTCCATATGCGCGAGTTTCCAGAGTCGTTCCAGTACTCAATCCAGAAGGGGAGGGCAGTCACACCATCGGCCGCGGCCACCATTACCCCGTTGACATCAGTGGCAGCGTAGTTAAAGTCTGGGGGGAGGTCGACAGGGATTTGAAAATCTGAGAGAGCGCTGGACGAATTATTGTCAATGCGAATCAACCGCCTGTATCTGCAGCCAGAAATCCAGTTGTTCAGCTCCTCTGAGCCGGCCAGCCCGGCATGGGCACCCGCGGCCACGGAAACTCGGTAAGGCGGGGTTGAAAACGTCGCAAGAACGTCCACTGTCTCCCTGGGAACAAAGTAACCGTCGGGTGTAGACTCGTAGCAGTTAAGCTCGGCGCAGGACCCTATGTAAACACCGTTCACGAGTATGACAATGGATTTAAGGGGAATGGAAACCGCCCCGTCGTTTCGCAGGAGAATCGCGAGCACGTTGCTATCCTTGTTCCACTCCACATTGATAATTGAAACCCTTGTGCTATCGGAAGTTTGCCGAACCGTGCGGGCGAAATCCTGCGCCTCGGATACCCTTCCCGCATTCACGACTCCGGACATCAAAACGTAAGCGCCAGTAGAAATTAGCAGAACAGCCATAACAAAGCCTACAACCAGCCCGGCGTATCCCCGCACAAGAAAAAGAGATGGGAGAGGGAATATAAAAGCGAAAGGCATTCTGTTACCATGGGTTGGAGGGAACTTGCCGAAGATGTCCTCTTGCTGAGCGGTTCTCCAAACACAGCAATGATAATACATAATCAAATCGCCTTCGTCGTAGACCCTGGCAACGGCGAGGGGAGAGCTAAGAGTATACACAGGAAGGCAGAGTCATACGGTGTGGCAGCACGCTTCGCCATGCTCACACACGGACACATCGACCACTTTGCAGAGTGCAAGGGGTTTGACCGTATTTTCATACATAGGTACGACGTCGGGCTTGCGGAGAACGATGTGATTCGCAATGTCCTCGAGTTCAACACGTTGAGTACAAAGGGGTTCAAGTTCATCTCGGGCAGCTCCGTACGGGTGACGGACACGCTCTGGTGGGGGGACGATATTGTAGGGATTCAGGCGGTGAATACCCACGGACATACACCGGGGCACAGCGCGTACGTATTCGGGGAGTTTGCATACGTGGGGGACGCGGTATTTGGGAACAGACTCGTTGACAGGGTGAAGATTCTATTCCACACAGACGTCCCCGAGGCAATGAAATCACTGGACACTGTGGAAAAACTCGCAAGGGAAGGTAAAACAATAATTCCGGGCCACGGACCCGTTGTCTCCGGTGAAGAGGCAATCGCGCTCGTGCAGAAGAATAGGGAAGCGATAGAGCAGATGATGAAAGACCTTTGGGATGTTCTCGACGAACCGGGGACGCTGGAGGAAATAACGATTCGCCTCATGGAGCACTACAACCTTAAGCTAGAACCTGAGTTCGTCCTTCTTGACATGACGCCTGTAAGGTCAATACTGTCGCACTGGAGGGAGGAGGGCCGAGTGAAGATACGGGTGGAAAGAAGAGGGGTTATCTGGGAACAAAGGGGACAACGCATAAATACCGCGAAACGCATATGATGGCATGAAAGAGCGGAAACTATCGAAGGAGTGCATAGCAAGCATTGTGTCCGACTTCCTCGACGGCAAACGCGGGAACATAGAGCACATAGAGATAGATGGGGGCGCAGACGGACTAAGAAAGTTATACATAATCCCCGTAGGCACAGGGCGCGGGCGGAGGAAACTAATCCCAAACGTGATAATGGCAGAACTTGTAACACCCGACGGGAAACACTCCTTCGGCACAGTTGCAATAAAGCACTACAGAACGGCGGTAAGGGACGAAGACGCGGCGACGCTGCTGCCACCGACTGTCGCTCAGGGGAGAATCCTGGAAGGGCCGGAAAGACGCGAGGTCCTCGGTGAGAAGCTCGCAGCGCAGAGGTGGATGCCCGATGCGAGCGCAGAGGAATACATTATGGAGATAGCTAAGATTCTGCACATATGGAAGCATCTCGTGGAAAAAAAGCCAGAAGCAGCTGAAAGAATAACAATATCAGACATAGCACCGCAGAACATAAAGAAATGGGCCATAGACCTAAACGTGTATAGCAAGAGCAACGCAAAACACTGGGATAACGTTGCATTAAACGAGTTCCTTGACGAATACGGTGAAGAGGCCAAAAAAGCGCTGGAAAAACTTGCAAAGATCGCAGGGTTGACGGACAAGGAAAAGAAATCGCTCATATCTGCAGCAGAACGGAAAAAAGCCGGTAGAGAATTCACGGAGATTCTAAATAAAATATGGCAAGAGCTTCCGAAACACAGGGAGTTTTGGGAGCATCACGTAAAAAAGGATATGGAAATCCTCGAAGAGGTGAGAAAAACGGCCAACATACCGCAGGAACGAATGGAGCTGCTGAAAAGAACGGCGAAATGGCTAATGGAGAACGGTCACAGAAAATACCCGGAGAGCCTTCTCCACCTCGCAGAGCTGGAGAGAAACATCATTGCAGAATGGATTTCCGCGTACAAAAGAGCGATAGAGGGATGGGAAGATGCTCATTAAGAATGAGGTTGCACAGATTGTGGCGATTCCCACCGAGATTTGGCCAAACTACGGCGATTTCGACGACGAAATACGGTGGTACATATATCGGGGATTCGACATAAACGTGGCCGTTGAAGATGGGCAGGTGATTGGTTTCGTGATGTATAGGCGCTTCGGGGAGGGCGGGAATATAGGCTGGTTAGCCGTGAAAGAGGACTACAGGGGGAGGGGAATAGGAACAGCACTACTAAAGGCGGCGGAAGAGACGATGCTAACAGAGGGAGCGAAGTTCTTCTTCGTGGACAGCGATTCCCAGTCAAACTGGCAGTTCTACGTGAGGAGGGGATACGAGAAAATAGCGAACATCTACCTGCCGGACGAGGGAAACACGCAACTCTTCGTCAAATGGGTGGGTGAGAGGAACCCTGAGAAATTGGCGAGAGTCATGCGCCCGTGGCTCACAACGGTCTACGAAAGCATAGACGAGGAAATAATAAGGGATGTAGAGGAGAGAATCCTGAGTAAACAGATATAAACAAAAAGTATCATATTGTTACATGGGAACAGAGGTTATTTCGGTTCGCGTCGATAGAAGTATAATTGAAAACCTCAAAAAGAGTGGAATAGACCCCAAAAAGGAGATTAAAGAGTACTTAACAGTGCTTGCACGGCTCATCGAGAAGCGAAAAACTGCGGAAGAATTGAAGTTCCATAGATATGGCACAACCAGCAAAGGAATGGTGGTCAAATGGATACAAGAAGACCGCGAAAGATAGTTGCGGACAGCTCGGCGCTCGCAGCAGTCATCATGGAGGAGAAGGATTGGGAGCAGATTACGAGTATTCTTTCAGAGAACATCATATACTCCGTAGACTTTGCCTGGGCGGAGTGCACGAACGTGCTATGGAAGGCGCGGGCGCCTGAACGAATGGACCGCCTGATAAAGACGATGAATCTCGTAGATTGGTTCAAGAATAGTGCTGATTATGCCCGCAACGCTCTAGAAATCGCGTTTAAAGAAAACATCCCCGTATATGACGCCATTTTCATAGAACTAGCCAGGGAAGAGGCAGCAGACCTAATAACCCGTGACGCAAGGCAAGGAAAAATAGCAAGGAAGTGGGGGATAGGTGTTGTTCTTCTATAATAACCCCTTCACTGCATCGCCGATGAATTCCCGGAACTTTAGCGCAAGCTTTGGCCGCTCCTTCAAAGCACGCAGGCCAATCGCCTTTATTCTGTCCACATCACCGCGGGAAAACGCCAGAATATCCTCGTCGCTGAGTATGTCGGCAAAGTAGTTGAAGTCATCATCATCCAGTCGCTCGAAGGCGTAGCGCATCCTAAGGGCATTCTCTAACTCGCCTCCCCGGACTTCCCACCACTTCCTGTTGTACTCGTCCAGCGTTGCGTCTGTGAAGTCGTTCTTCTCGTGGGCCTTGGCGGCAACCTCGGCAGCTATGGCCGCCGCCTCCATTGCCAGGGCCATACCGCCGCCGTGGAGGGGGTGCACCTGGTGGGCCGCGTCGCCGATAACGATGAGCCCGTCCATGGTCATCTTCTTCAGGAACCCGCCGACGGGTATTCCCCCGCCTCTCACCTCGATGATTGACGCGTCTGAGAAGCCGTACTCGTCGTCGTGCTCCCTCATCCACCTGTCCAGATAGTACTTTGCCGTCTTCTCCTCGCGGGCGTCGATGCCTATACCCACATTCGCCGTGTCCTTGTCCTTTGGGAATATCCATATGTAGCCGCGCGGTGCAACGTCCCGTCCAAAGAAAAGGTGTATAGCGTCCGCATCCTGATTAATCCCCGCCATGACGTATTCAAAGCCGGAGTCCGCATGATACGCTGGCTGGAACGTGTTTAAGCCTGCCAAACGGGCGATTGTCGACTCGAAACCGTCAGCGGCGACGACAAGAGGTGCGTAGAATTCGCGCTCCTCGCCCAGGAATTTTGCCCGGACACCGACGACCTTGTTCCCGTCCTTAATAACGTCGTAGACATCGTGGCGCGCCAAGACAACGGCACCCTTGCGTGTGGCAGTCTTTGCCATCTCCTTCTCCATCATCGTCCGTTCAACGACGTAGCCATCGCCAGGGACATAAACACTCTTCCCATTTGGGGCGTAGAGACGCGCACCGTGAACTTTCCATCCCTTCCACTTCTCGGTGTCTGGTAGGCCGTTCTCCACGAGCATCCGAACCGTGTCCAGACCGAGGCCCTCGGCGCAGCGCACGGGGGAGCCAATCTCCTGCTTTTTGTCCAGAACGAGAACCTTCAGACCCATATCAGCGGCCTTCATGGCGAAGAAGAGTCCGCCGGGACCACCGCCGACCACAACAACGTCCCAATCACTCCTCATGAGCACCACCATCCAGAACAATCTTTTTCAGCTGGAGCGCCGCCACTGGGCACCCCTTCACGCAGATACCACAGCCAGTACACTTCTCAACGTCAATCTCAATGCCCCTTTCAGTCAACCTCATGGCATTAACAGGGCAAACACCGACGCAGAGACCACACTGGAGACACTTGGAAGAATCCCAGACCGCGACCCATTTCTCAGCCATGTTAACGACATGAAGGAAAAACTTGAAAAAGTAGAGATACGTCTTTCTCAAGATGCCTACAAGCCGAGAGAGAAAAAGAAATGTACTCGAAGAGGAGCGGCAAAGAATTAAAGATTTGGCCAAATTCGCAAAAGGGGAGCAGGAGCAGGGAGACCTGAGAGCATACTGGCGCGCCACGAATCTGTTACCGGGGGCACTGGGGGAAGCAAGGGTCAGTAAGAACCTACGGGATGAAATCATGGAACCTCTGAAGAAATCGTTTTACGGGGAGGAAGAAGAGAAAGACGAGACATACACGTTCAAAATCTGGTCCGCCCTTGAGAAATCAGGAGTCCCGCCACCGCACGCATACCACATCGCAAAGGCTCTTGCAATTAAGTGGTTTGCAAAGCACATGCAAGGCGAAAGGGAGGCTGCGGGAATAAAATTTATGCTCAACAGGGCGCTCGAGGAAAATACTCCCCTAATGTATAATCGCCTGGCAAAAAGAATTCACCGCCTCATAGGGTGGACCCTTGCAGCACCAACGTCTAAACGGGCAGAGTGGGCAAGAATACGGCTCCAACAAATAATAAAAACTCACAATCAGCATTCCCAGAACGACCCGTTCTCCAAAGAGGCGATGTACGCACTTGAACTTGCAAAAAGACCGGGACGACTTGCTGCGACGTTGATGAAGGGTGAGAAAGCACTGGACGAGCACCTCGAAAAACTAAAGAAAAAGTATCACGAGCGGTATAAAGACCGAATCATGAGGCTGGGGGCAATTATAAACCAGGTAGATTCTGCCCTGCACTACATGCAGTACGGTGTGAACTACACCCCCGAAGACATAGCAAAGATGCACTCAGTCTCGATGGTAAACCCAAAGAACGCGGCAGAAGCGCGCAGAGCGGCAAACATCGCCCGATTATCGTTCATAGCCTTCGCGAAGGCTGCAAAGGAAACCAAGGAGCACATGGGCCTGAAAAGGGAGGAAATGCACTTCACATCAAAGGACGCTGCAATTCAGAGGCTCATGGAAATAAGGCAGGAATTGGAAGAACTGTTCCCGGAAATCCGCAAGGAATTAAAAAGAAAGGTGGCACGATATTAACGTGAAGGGTGTTTGCCTTTTGCTCGAATGACGTTTTCTCCCCGGATTATTTTAATGGAATTTATTGGAGGTGTGTGAATTGTCCAAGGAAGTAATGCAGAGTATTGAGGAGAAGTGGCAGAAAAAATGGGAGGAAGCAAGGATATTTGAGGCTGACGCGGAGCCATCCCGTCCGAAGATATTCGTCACGTTCCCGTACCCCTACGTCAACGGCGATGGGCACCTGGGACACCTTTATTCGCAACTGCACGCGGAGTTCTACGCCAGATACAAGCGCATGAAGGGCTACAACGTCCTGTTTCCGCAGGGATTCCACGCAACGGGCCAGCCCATCGTTGCGGCGGCCCGACGGGTTCGTGAGGGCGACCCGAAGTATATCCGTATCCTAAAGACGTACGGCTTTAGCGACGAGGAGATTCCCGAGTTCGGTGACCCGAAGAAGTGGATAGAAACGTTCGTGGCGCGCTGGAAGAACGTGCTGCACAAGATGGGATTCTCCATTGACTGGAGGCGTAGTTTCCACACGACGGAGCTGAACCCACCCTATGACAAGTTCGTGCGCTGGCAGTATAACAAGCTACGCGAGAAGGGCTTCGTCGTGAGGGGAACGCACCCCGTGGTCTGGTGCCCCGTGGAGAAGATACCCATAGGCGACCACGATAGGCCGGACGAGTTCGCAGGCATAGGGCCGGAGGAAGTGGTGGTCATCAAGTTCAGGATGGGGGATGGAACGGTCATTCCCACGGGCACGTACCGGCCAGAAACGGTATACGGCGTGACGAACATATGGATAAACCCGGATGTAGAATACGTTATCGCGGAGGTCGACGGGGAGAAATGGATTATATCCGAGTGGGGTGCGGAGCACCTAAAGGAGCAGCTGCACGACGTCAAAATTGTTGGTAGGGTAAAGGGAGCAGAACTTGTTGGCAAGACCGTGAAGAATCCTGTAACGGGTAAGGAAGTGCCCATACTCCCCGCGACATTCGTGGACCCGGATGTGGCCACAGGCATCGTCATGAGCGTTCCCGCACATGCCCCGTACGACTGGATTGCGCTGGAGGATCTGAAGAAGGACGAGGAAACGCTGAGGAAATATGGCATCGTAGAAGTGGTGAAGGAAATTGAGCCCATCAGCCTCATTGCGGTTGAAGGCTACTCCGAGTTCCCCGCACGCGATGCCATTGAGAAGCACGGCATCAAGAGTCAGAAGGACGAAGAGGCGCTGGAGAAGGCAACGGAAGAAATATACAAGAAGGAATTCTACACGGGGAGACTAAAAGAAATCTTCGGCGAGTATGCCGGAAGAACCGTGCAAGAAGTCAAGGACGAGCTCATTGAGAAGTTCAAGGAGATGGGTGCCGCTACGACCATGTGGATAACACCGGTACCAATTGTGGACCGCGCAGGCCACAAGTGTCTAGTAAAGATTGTAGAGAATCAGTGGTTCCTGAAGTACTCGGACGAGAAGTGGAAGGAAATAGCGCGCGAGTCACTGAAGACCACAAAGTTTGACCCAGAGCCAGACGCGAGAAAGGCGGTGGAGCACACCATAGACTGGCTGCACGACTGGGCCTGCACCCGCGACGTCCGCTCATCCCTTGGAACGCGGCTGCCATGGGACGATTCGCAGTACGTGGAGTCTCTATCGGACTCTACAGTCTACATGGCATACTACACAATTGCACATTACCTGCAGAACGCGGAGAAGTACGGAATCAACGTAGATACCCTTGACGATGAGTTCTTTGACTACGTGTTCTACGGAAGGGGTGACCCCAAGAAGATAGCGGAGAAGATAGGCACAAGCGAGGAAATTGTCAAGAAGATGCGCCATGAGTTCGAGTACTGGTACCCCGTGGACCTGAGGAGCACAGGGAAAGACCTGCTGCAGAACCACGTGACATTCTCCATTTTCCACCACGTGGCGCTCTTCCCGGGCAAGCATATACGCAGATGGACAGCAAATGGCTGGGTGCTGCTCAACGGCGAGAAGATGAGCAAGAGCAAGGGCAACTTCATCACAATTATCATGGCACAGGAGCGCTGGGGAGCAGACGCAACGCGCTTCGCAGAGGCGTATGCCGGAAATCTAACCCTGGAGGACGCGAACTTCGACACGGAGATTGCTGACCAGACGGTTGAAGAGCTACCGCGCTGGATGCAGTTCATTGCGCGCTGGTACGGCAAGGGCGTTGACGACTACAGGGATATCGACCGCTGGTTTGAGAGCCGGGTGAACAGAATCATCAAGGATGTTGACAGGGAGTACGAGGCGCTGAACACGAGGAACGTAGTGAACCTTGCATGGTTTGAGTTCTGGAGAACGGTGAGATACTATCTACGCAGAACAGGGGAGAAACCGAACCGCTCAGCATTCTCCAAAGCGCTGGAGGACTGGGTAAAGATAATGGCGCCCATAACGCCGCACATAGCTGAGGAGATATGGCACGAGGTATTCGGAAAGGAGAGCTTCGTCTCCGTTGCCCCATTCCCGGAGGCGGACGAGAGCAAGATAGACGAGCGCATGGAGAAAATGGAAGAGTTCGTCCAGAGAACCGTGGATGACATCCGAGAGGTGCTGAAGCTGGCCAAGGTTGAGAAGCCAAAGCGCATCGTCATTATCCTTGCAGAGGACTGGAAGTACGACGCGTTCGGAAAGGTCAAGGAGCGCATAGCGGCGGGTGAGAGAAATGTAGGCGCACTAATGCAGGAAATCCCGGCAGAGCACAGAAAGGAGGCGGCGAAAATCATCACCTCAGCGATTAAGAACCCGAAGAGAATCCCAGACGTCATAGGCAGTAAGGACGATGAGTTCAGGGCGCTGGAAGAGGCAAGGGAATTCATTGAACGAGAAGTGGGGGTTCCCGTAGCGATTGTAATGGAATACGAGCATCCAAAGGCGAAAACAGCGTTGCCGTTCAAGCCAGCAATCGTGGTGGAGTGATTCCCCACCACACCCCTTT
>CAZAKL010000013.1:0-14643 GCA_964486025.1 uncultured archaeon | reverse complement strand
CTCCTTTTCTCCGATGGTAGGGATGAGGAGGGATCGGCAAACAGCACCGCTCTAATCGTCTTCTCGGTTTAGTTAGCCGGTCCCGTAAAGCGTGTTATACTCGTGTAGGAGGTGTTAGTGTTGAGAATGGTGTTTTTGCACAGTGATTGGATAGAGTTTGAGCCGTTGGAGAAGGCCGTGAAGGCTGCTGAGGAAGTTGAGAGGGAGAAAAAGAGGATAGAAGATGCGCTGGTCGTTCTGGTCAGCGTGGAACAGGGTGACGAGGCGGTAATTGAGGAAAGCATTGCCCAGATAGAGGACGTTGCGGGCCAGGTGAAGGCAAAGCGAATCGTCCTATATCCTTGGGCACATCTCTCCTCGAACCTCGAAAAGCCTGAGAAAGCGCTGGAGATTATGAAAAAGATGGAAGAGATGCTCAGGGAGCGAGGGTACGAGGTGTACCGTGCACCCTTCGGCTGGTATAAGAGGTTCTCCATAAGCGTGAAGGGACACCCGCTGTCCGAGCTGTCCAGAGAGGTGAAGAAGGCGTTTGAGGCACAGGACAGGGCAGAGCAGGGAGAAGAGGAAGAAGAGGGTAGCCACTACAGAATCGTGGACCACTTCATCGTCCTTCCAGACGGCAAGATAGACAAGGTGAAGGATGAGTACAAGAAGAAGTACGTCGGAGTTTCTGCAGTGCTGAAGGATGAACTCGGCGGAGAGTTCAGCGACGAGCCACCGGCCCATGTAGAACTCATGAAACGTCTGGGCATAGCGGGAAGGGAGCCGGTAGCAGATGCGGGATGTCTAAGGTGGCTGCCCAACGGTGCGTTCATGTTTGAACTGGTCCGCAGGAGGGCGTACAGCGAAATAGTGGAGAAGCACGACTACGTCTATCCCATCGTCAGCCCAACCATCATAGACAAGGCGGACGAGGGCGTCAGATGGCTCATTGACCACTTCCCGGAGCGCCACTACAAGGTAATCCCGGGTGGAAAGGTGCCAAAGGAAAAGGAGCTTTTCCTGAAGACGGCTGGAGATTATGGTGTATTCTCGCTCCACAGGGACACCACGTATTCGTACAGGGACCTGCCCGTCTGTTTCGCAGAGCTTGAAGTGGACTATCGCTACGAGCAGCGTGGAGAACTGAGGGGCATGCACAGAATACGCGAGTTCCACATGCAGAACATGCACACGATTTGCAAGGACCTGGAGCAGGGCTGGGAAGTGTTCGAGGACATGTGGAAGAGCATAGCGAACATTTTCGAGGACATGGGCTTCGGAGCAGACATCTTCGTGGTCTACAGTGAGCGCGACATATGGGAAAAGAAGAAGGACGACATCATACGCTGGGCCAAGGAGTACAACAAACCAATCATCGTCTTCATAGTTGAGGCAAAGGGCGTCTACATGGCGGCGTGGATAGACCTCATCATCGTGGACTCCAAGGGCAGGCCCATAGAGGCAGGAACTGCACAGCTTGACACCCGCAGCTCGGAGCCCTGGAAAATGTTCTATGTGGACGAAAAGGGCCAGAAGCAGAAGGCAATCATCGTACACGCAGGCTTCGGCATGGAGCGCGCATTTGCAGCGATGCTGGAGAAGTTCGCGCGCGAAGGAAGGGCGTATTACGAGGACTGGCTCGCACCGATACAGGCAAGGGTCATACCGGTTAGCAGAGATTATCTGGACTACGCGGAAGAGGTTGCGAAGAAGCTGAACAGCATGGGAGTCAGGGCAGACCTGGACGACAGCGACGAGACGCTTGGGAAGAAGGTGAGGAGAGCACACACCGAGTGGATAAGGTACATCGTCGTCGTGGGTGCGCAGGAAAAGGAGAAAGGAGTAATCAGCGTTACGGACAGGGCAGACGGCAGCAAGAGGGAGATGAAGGTAGAAGAGCTTGCAGAGAAAATCAAGAAGAACTGCGAAGGAAAACCATTCATCCGCCGCGTCGGCCCGCTCTACGTGAGCAGAAAGCCCGTGTTCGGGATGTGATTTATATACCACATCCCTCATTTCTTTCTCATGGTGCTGTATGTCGGGGAAGCGATTAGGGAATTCACAAAAAATTGGAAGTATGCAGCGACTGCAACAGGAATTATAGCGCTATACATTGGACTAATGACCGTAGTGTTTACCATAACTCTGAAATCGGGAGCGAGTTTTTGGCATGCACTCGCAATAACTATGCCTTTAACGTCACTTACAGGATTCCTGTACTATCTCGCCCAAATATATATCTATAAACAGGTAATGGAACTGAAAGATAGCATAACAAAAACCCTAATGGATGCTGTCAGAGGACTGCTTGCCATATTTACTGTAAGTATTGGTGCAAGCATTATCGCGATGCTCTTATTTTATCCCCTTATGCTGCTGCTGGCAACAATAGGAGCTAAAACACTCGCAGATCCCACGACAGGAATTTTAGCCGTGGTGGCAAGCATAATTGCAATCGTGTTAATAGGTATAATCGTATACATTGCAACTAAAATTATGTATGTGCCGGTACTTGCTGCAAAAGGCTACACCACCAGTGAAATATTGGCCAAAATTAGAAGAATAAACCTAAAACCAGCATTAAGCGCATTCGCGGGAATGGCCGCAACATACGTAGCGATATCCATTATAGTAAGCATCATTATTCAGCTAACCCTTGTTAAATTCCTCAAATCATTTGTGAACACTCTTGTGATTGATGCTACGTTTCACACGATTGTCAACGAGATAGGTCCCATCCAAATCGCTGAATTAGTAATAACGTCGTGGTTCACACTACTACTGGGAACAATACTTTGGTTCTTCCCCTACGTGTCAGCAAAGGATGCGATTCCTGAAGAAGAAGGAATGTCTTCCAAGGACTTATGAGCTTGGTTTTTATACCACATCCCTCCTTTCTTTCTCATGGTGCTGTATATCGGAGAGGCGCTGGCAAAGTACAGGGAGAATTTCGGCCTGCTCGTCGCAACATCCTTTGCGCTGATGCTCATCGGTCTCGCGCAGATTGCACCCAACAACATTGTGAGTGCGGTATTTTCCGTCATCGGCACGTTCGCTACGAGCATCGCCTACGTCTTTGTCTATCAGAAGATACTCGGCACGTACAAGGAGCTCAGGGAGTCCGTCATTCAAGGGTTGTGGGCATGGATAGCACAGACAATCGTGGGAATCGCCGTGGCACTCGCCCTTCTCGTATCCCTTGTGTTTTTGCTCATACCGACAGTGGGGCGGGTTCTGACACTCGCGGCATGGGTTGCAATTCTGGTGTTTGCGGCGAAGTTCATGTATATATACTACCTTGCAGCAAGAGGGAATTCACTATATGATATCCTGAAAAAGTCGTGGAACGCAAAACTCGACGTTGCAATCAGGGCGCTGGCAGGTTCTCTTGTAGTGGGGCTCGGCATATTAATCCTGGCAGGCCTTCCAATAATAACCGTGATTGGAAAGATAGCCGTGGCAATCGCCAACAAAGAACCCCTGTGGCTGCTGCTCGGCAGCACATCGATTGTACCATCCATCATACTCACGGGCATAATATTTGCCGTCCTCGTTCCAGTTGTATGGATGTTCCCGCTTGTATCCGGCAAGGATGCAGTGGGCGAATAGGACCGGGCTGCCCCAGCAACAAACAGTGATTTAAAACATTCCGGGAATGATTGTTCTGCAGAGGCGTCGGTGCCGGGGTGGCCGACGACCGCCGTATCGGTCGACGCTACCGCGGGTCCGATGCGCTTCGCCATCGGACGCACAATGCAGATGTTGGGCAGAAAGCCCTGTGACTGCGTTCGCGGCTTGGCGTGACCGTGTGCCGGGGTGGCCGAGTGGTTAAGGCGGCGGCCTGCTAAGCCGTTGGGGGCAACCCCGCCTGGGTTCGAATCCCAGCCCCGGCGTCTCTCTCCCAATTTCTCGATGTCTATTCGCGGAGAGGCGTGGAATCGAGCGCAGCGAGTATTCCACCCATCGTCGTTAGGGCGGCGAAACGACCAATCCTAGCCCCGGCGCTCCCTCAAACCATTTCATTGTTTACGCGAGTTCGTATAACGGGTTCTCCGAACCCCGTATACTCAACGACTTGTCGAGCGGTAGCGAAGACGCACCGACTCCCCGAGCCGGGCGCACCTTGACGAAGCCAAGGAGCGGAGCACGCGATACCAATGCAATGGGATTTGGCATTCCGGCCCCTGCGCTCCTTCTTACCAAATTTTTCGCTGCTGGCAACTGCCCGGCTTATATATACGTTGCAGCATGATACTGATGGGGGGATGCACATGAGATGGATTGGGATATTGCTTGCGGCGATTGTTCTGATGTCCGTGCCGGCGTACGCGCAGATTACCGCCGCCGGCTCAGCGGACGTCGCTGTTAAGGCCGATGCAAGAATAGGGGTGAATGGTCCCCGCCCTGTCCCCGCGGACTTCAACAGGATGCCCCCGGCAGAGAGGGCAAAGTACAGGGAACACGTTATGGAGATTCTCCGGCAGCGACTCGGCGATAAAAAGCTTCAGGAGCTGCGTGAGCGCGGTATTAGTCCGGAAGCCATTGCAACAAGAGTTTTGGAAAAGCGTGAGGCTGCGGCAAAGGCTCACGGCCTTGTTGTCGCTTCTGCGCAGGTGAAGAAGTGGCAGGACATCGCAGAGCGGTATAGAAGAGCTGTCATGCGCATAAGGAATGCAACCCTTCGCTACATCCAGAAAAAGCGCGAATGGGCAGAGTACAGGGCCAAGTTCCAGCGCGGCGAGATTGATGAGAACACATACTTCCAGAAAGCGAAAGAGATGATTCTAGCAGCCATCGACGCTACGATTGAACGCCTTGAATCCGTTAGGGAGCATGCAGATGACTCCTCAGCCATTGATGCAGCAATATCCAAGCTCAAGGAGATACGAGCAGAGGTGGATGCTGCGGAGAGCCTTGACGAGCTGAGAGCCATATACGGGGAGAAAGTGCTCCCAGAGCTCCGTGAGCAGAACCGAAGGCTCTTTGCGAAGTACTACGTGGTTGGTACGATTCGTGCAACCATGAGCGTGGTGAGCCGGCTGGACGTTGCCGTGAGTCGCCTTACCCGTTACGTGGAGTTCGCAAAGAGCAAGGGAATTTACGATGAGGAGATGGAGGCCCGGGTCAACGCAATACTCGCAGATGTTGAGGCTGTGAAGGCAGAGCTGAATGCTTTACAGGCAGAGGTAAAGGCAAAGGATATTCAGAACCCTCGCGAGTATATGAACAAAATCCGTGCAATAAAGGAAGAAGTCGTCAAGATTTACAGGGAAATCAGGGACCTAATCGTGGACTATAACAGGCGAATCGCGGTCAAGATTCGCAACAGGATTAAAGCACGCGCCACGGCAAAGCACGAGGGTGAAGAGAAGACGTCCACGAAGCAGTCTGCAGAGACACACACGGAATCGGAAGCCACGGAGGGCGAAGCAAACACATCCGTCGAGGTAACTGCAGAGGTGAAGAATGAGACTAACGCATCGCACGGTAAGGAGAACACGGAGCAAAACGCGAACATCACAGCTAGTGCGGAAATAAGCGTGAATGGCACGGAAGCTGGCAGCGCTAATGTGTCCGTTGCTGTGAATACAAGTGGCAAGGGCGATACCGGTAATGGAGAGACAGATACTGCAGAGTCTAGCATTGTTACGGGCGTGAACATATCTGCCGGCAACGATATAGTGAGCGGCGAAGTAGAGGGTAGTGTGGAGGTGACCCCATGAACACCACATACGTTGTTCTTGGCTTGCTCATCATTGTGGTGCTTGCAGCGGTGGCGTATTACGCAGCAGTACCCGCACACCAGGCGAAGCAAGCGTCCGCCGGTGTAAGCGGGGAGAAGCTCAACCAGGGCAAGCACAGCGAGACGAACATTCCTGAAAGCGTTGCACCGGAAGAGAATCTCCCAAACCCCGAAGATACAATCATCGTTGATGAGAACACCGTTGACATGCCGCTTCCCGAGGATATCTGAACTCTTTTATACCTTCCCTTCTTTTTCTCTGCATGCATGCAGGGCACCATGTCTTCGCACACATACCCCACATTCACTTCTTCAAGCTGCCCGATGAAGTGGCCCATTTTTACATACTCGCCTTTGTTCGCACGGTCCTCACGGTGACGGGTGGTTTGTTCCTCCCGCTGTTCATCTACAAGGCGACGTCGTCCCTCACCCTTGTTTTCCTCTACATGCTGCTCGCTCAGGGGGTAGCCAAGCTTCCTCTCCGTCCATTTAATCTGTGGGTGCTTCGGAGGTACGGCGTGGAGTGGGCTGTGTTCCTGAGCATCGTTTTGGCAGGCACCGAATATGCCCTTGTCTACTTTTTAGGAATGAACCTTGCGGCGGTGTTCTTTTACGGTTTTTTGGAAGGCCTCTCTGGCGCCCTGTACTGGGATGCGTACCACACGTCATTCGGCGTCTTCGGGCGTGAACGCGACTCCGCGGAAGAAGTGGCGGGGCTCCAGGTGCTCCAGAACGTCACGTCTATCCTATTGCCCGTGCTGTCCGCATTGGTCATTCGTTACGTGGGCTTCCACGGGTTCTACGCCCTCATTTTTGTATCTACACTGCTCGCATCCATTTACCTCCTGTTCAAGTTTGGCAAGCTTCACCGCGTTGATTTCACGTTCCGCGATGTGCTTCGCACCCCCTACCGTGACCTGCACGTGTCGGACGGCATACAGTACGGGTTCACGTGGGTAATACCCATATTCCTTTACATTGTCTTCGGCGGGAGCGTTGTGCTCTTCGGCGCTCTTAAGACGCTGATAGGCATTGCCATGGCCCTATTTTCCCTCATCATTGCGAGGTACTTCGACAGAAAGCGTGCATTCGGGCTCGGCAAGGTCACATACCTCGGTAACGCCGTTTTCCCGGCCGTTCTCGCGCTTTTCCCCACTCCCATCGTAGTTTCAGCGTCCGAAATCGCCAGGGGCCTGACAAACACGTTTTCCGTGGCGATTTCTGCCACGCTATACCGTATTGTTAAGCACCGCGCCCCCGCAATGGCTGTCGGACGTTCATTCTACATCTCAGTTGGCAAGAGCATCTCATTCACGGTCGCACTTGCCTTTGCATACCTTGTGGAGTCCCTGCACGTTTTTGCATTCTCCCCCGTGGACCTGACCCGTTACCTCATACTCGCGACTGTTCCATTCGCCATAACGTCCGTTCTCCTCTATGGAAAATTGGAAAGGGAGGCAGAGAGTTACGCCTGACCCTCTGCAGCCTTCTTTATCCTGTGAAGGAGCTCCGCAGGACTTCTGACCGGATACTCTATTTTGGATACGAGCTCTTCAGCGGGTATTCCGTTCACATCTATCCCCCTGAGGCGCTCGCGCAGCAGCTCGGGACCATTTATCGGGAAGTCTATGCCGCGAATCTTTGTCAGCACCAGCACTGCCCACGCCGGACCTATCGCCTCCACTGCCTTCTGGGCTGCCCCCAGCGCTATGTTTATATCTTCCCCAGCCTTTATTCGTCTCCAAGCCTCCTTCGCTATACCTCCTGCCGTGTGCTCGTCCGTCTCCATTATCTCCCCGCGCAGTTTCGCCAAAACCTCGTCAGGGTCCGCGGACAGCATACGCTTGACCGTCTGCTTCGTCATTCCAAGGAACTCGGCGATTTCTTCGGCAGTTTTGCCCTTGTCGTGAAGAACCACCACATACGCGGCGGCCATGAGCGATGGCACCCACGTAAGGTTCCGATACTCCACGAGCTTCCTCGGACCACCGAGAATCTCAAGGGATTTTATGAATACCTTGAATGCAAGCTCATCAATGCTCTCCCGCACCGCAGGCTCGTTTAATACCACCACCATATCATCACCCCCTCCTTCTCTTTACGACCTCCGACAGGGGCGGCCCTACCTTGACGAGTCCCGTCTCTGTTATCTCCATCAGGTGCGTCCGCGTGTCATGGCCGCAGAGCCGCATTCCGTCTATCCTGATTGTTCTGAGAACATCCCCTATGGGAATCCCGAAGGTCTCCTCCTCCCACGGACGCATGATGAGACGCTTGTGAAGGACGATTGTTCCATCCACAATGTGCGCAACGGCGTAGCCTCCTGCAGCCTCTGCACTCTCCTCCTCCTGATTACTGCGCTTTTGGGATATGAATATCCCTGTCTGGCCCCACTTCTTCAGGAAGTTGAAGATTCTCCGCACGATGTTCCTTGCCAGCATCTCCTTTGACTCAAAGAGGCCAGTTATTGAGTCAATAACCACGGATTTCGTGTCGTAGTTCCGTATCGCAAACGCAAGGGTGTCCAGGAGCACGTCCACATCGTCCCTGAGGCGGGAGTTTGATGCGGCGTCTATGAGTACGATATTGTCCTCAATGTCCTTCCAGTTTATGCCCATCGCGGCGGCGCGCTGCATTAATCCCTGGGTTACAAAGGCTGCGGGGCTCTCCACGGTGATGAACGCCACGGGGTATCCAAGGGATGCCTGTTTAACCGTAAACTGTTCCGCTATGAGGGATTTGCCAGTGTCGGGGACGCCCGTGATGTTTATAACTGCCCGGGACGGAATTCCACCGAGTGGCGTACGAACAGGCGTGCCGTTCTCAATGCGGGTCACGTAGAACAGGTCGTCCAGACCCTCTACCCCTGTGGGAATTCCGAAGAGCTTTGGCGCCCGCTCCGCTGCCTCCCCCGCCGTGAGTATCGCCCCACGCTCGATTTCTCTCCACCCTCCGTCCATGGAATCACCCCCAATATAATTTGGCAACAACTCTTTTTATTTTTGAATCATCCAAAATTATGGGGCCGATGATGAATTTACCCCTGCTGAAGGGTGATGACGTGGTCCTCCTTGAGGCCCCCTACCTTGGTCTCCCGATTCTCCCGAGGGACTTGTCCTCCTTCCTCTCTTCGCACTCACGGGCGAGCGCAACGAGGTGTTTGAGAACAAACACTGCCACTTCCCGCTTTACCTTCCTCTCGTAGTTCCTTTCGGCCACATGGACGAGCTTCTTGGCCAGCTTCCGCTCAAAGTCCTCAACCTCCTCAAGGGGGCCCCGGAATACAGGCATCAGCAACCCACCCGCTCACGGAGATAACTCTGGAAATCCTGGAGGATTTCTGCCGCGATACTGAGCCACTTGGAGCGTATCATCTCCTTCCGACGCTCGAAGGAACGCCTGACGTAGCGATGCCCTTTCTTCCCCGCCCGCTCCAGACGCCGGTCAACGCCCTCCATTCTCCGTCAGCTCCTTGAAACGCAGTGCATCCTCGTACATCCACACGTTGTTGAAGAACATCCACACATCTCCAGAGAGATTGGAAACAAAATCCTTTAACCAAAGAAGGTCAGAGTCCGTGTATCTGTATCTGTACATCCGCTCGCCGGGGGGCGCGCCGTGGAGACGGAAATAATACATGTCCTGCTCCGGCGGGGGGAATGCAAAGGGGTCCACAACCCATATCCACTCGCCGTAACCCTCCCTATACTCCCAGCCCCGCAACTCAAGGGCATATTGAATATCCCGTGGAAGCACGGAGAGGAAATCAAGAACACGTTTCTCGTTCTCCCCCGTCTGCCTGAAAGATTTGGGCGTTTGTATGAGGACGATGGGTGCTTCAAGGGCGCGGACAACGCGCAGAAACGGCTCGAGAAACCCATCGACATCAATGAAGCGCCGCTCATGCGTAATACCCCTGTACATCTTCACGGTGAACACGAAATCCTCCGGAACTGTGGAGCGCCAGCGCCGCGCTGTGCTCTCTCGAGGAATACGGTAAAACGTAGAATTCACCTCAACACTGTCGAAAAGGCGCGAGTACGCCTCAAGCAAAGACGAATAGTCCGAAATCCCAAAACGCCGGGCAGGGAACCTCCCCCACCCACACGTCCCAATCCTCATGTAATTAATTATGCTCGGGGATATTTTTTACGTGGAGGGAAAGTACATACGCGACCCGGTACATGGCGAAATATTCATACCTGATGAGCTACTGCCAATACTGGACCACCCATACATCCAGCGCCTCAGAAGGGTTCGTCAGCTGGCCCTCGCAGAGATTGTGTATCCATCCGCTAACCACTCGCGCTTCTCCCACTCGCTGGGCGTGTATCACATAACTGCACATGCAACGTCGTCCCTGGGAACCCTAGCGTACGCCCTCGTCCACGATGCGGGGCACGGACCGTTTTCACACCTTAGCGAGTATGCACTGATGAAGAACGGTTACAAATTCGACCATGAGACGCGTCTGAAGAAAATCCTGCCCGAAATTCTGCAAAACTCCGTCCTTTCGCCGCGCGAGGTCCTGAAGGCGCCAGAAAATCCGCTCGTAACGGGGGGAATCGGCTCCGACCGCCTGGACTACCTGCGACGGGATTCTTACTTCGCGGGTATCGCAGTGGGAGAGATTGCATGGGACAGAATTGTGCGGAACGTCTCCGTAGCGGATGGCAGGCTCCTCGCACGCCACAAGATACTGCCCAACATAGAGCACATATTCGTTTCCCGCTTCATACTGGGGGACGCGCTCTACTTTCACAAAACCGTGCTCATAGCGAACGAGATGTTTGTCAGGGCCCTGAAAGAGCTTCTAGAATACTACAAACCGGAGGACATTGTAAAAATGGATGATACAGCCCTCATCAACGCCTTCAGAAAAACAGAGAATAGATGGTGGAGCGATATAGAGAACAGGCAGCTCTTTGGCATGGTGTTCCGCTCCGCGGACTATGAAGAAGCGCGGGAGAGATTCGAGGAACTCGCGGGAGAGCACGGCGAGGACAACGCCATACTGGGGGAGCGGGCGGCGTGGCACAAGCCACCAGAGGTAATCATGGAGGACGGGAGAACAATAGAAGAGGTTTCTCCGCTGGTAGCATCCCTCTGGGAAACTGACAGGCGCAGGCACTACTACTTCGTAGCAGTGAGACGCCAGTAAAAGAAAGGCACCTCTTCACGGGGATACCTTGCGGCACTTCTGGTGCCCGTCCCGACAAAACAAGGTAGCGTGGGACCTGCGGCCTGCCGCTCAAAACCGGTGGAGCAAACCTAATTCCGAGACAATACAAACAGGTGTGAGTCCTCCGGGCTGTCGGAGGCCCCGAAGCCGGGAACGGGCTCAAATCGTTCCCCCAGCACTGCAGCGAGGTGCGACTCCAACCTCTCACCGGGAAAGACGAATACGCCGAGATGCTTACAAGAGCTTGACACAGTAACCCAGTCAATGTGCCAGTGCACTCTCTTTTCCCGCCGCCAGTGCCGCGAGATGCGTGCTCGAAGACCGCCGGGCCCAAACGCACTGCCCACGTACGCATAAATCCCGCGTTCCAAGATTGTAAAGCCGTACTTTGTCTTCACGCGCAGTGGAGCATTTATCCGAAAAACAAGAATATACGAGCCCCTATCCACGGGGAGCTCATCACCAAGAGAATAGAAAGCGCCTCTCCCAGCCAGCAACGACTTCAGCTCCGACAACCCAGCTGGGATACACCTTCTCCCCAAGCCTTATCCACCTCTCAGCGGAATACGCGCCTCTGAAATCCCCGCGGGGAAAACCCCCAATAATTACAACACTATTCTGTTTTAGAACTTCCTCCGGCTTTGCAAGGCTGCCATCCTCGTCCATCCCAATGATAGCAAAACCTTCCCGCTTCTTCTCTACGATGATATCGTGGGGACTCCCTTTAAGCGGATGGATTCTTGGCGTATCCTCTCCCAGCAGAACCTGGCTTATCACACCAATAAATCTTGCATATCCCCGCGGAATGCGAGTCTCCGGTTCCACGTAAAACATCTGCCCACCGTACGTGTGCACGTAAACGTCAACGAGCCCGTCCTTTCCCGCGGGGGATTCCAGCACGTTGAGGAGAAAGTAGTGAACGATGTCCGGCCGCCCCCGTCGCTCCATATCTGGCAGGTGTTTCATGGCGTCCAGCATGTAGTTCTTATCAAGTACTGCCTCGTACGGTTTTCTCCCAAACCTCCTGCACCACGCTCGCACGGAAGGGTGGTGGCGAATGCTCCGTGGCACCAACTCAAGGGCGGACTCGACGAGGAGGAATGAGAGCGTCATAGCACCTCCTTCGCCCTTCTGTACACCTCTTCAGGCTCGTCCGTGACCCCCATTGCCTTATCGCCCTTGCCACCACCGCGTGCGCCGAGCTTTCTGATAATCTCTCCTGCGTTGTCCGCGTAGACAAAGACGTTCGGCTTCCCGCCCCTGCCAATAAGGATGAGGGGCTTGCCCTTCGCTTCCGCTATGCGCTCAGCCATCCTCTGGTTCAGATACGGGAGCAAGAGCACCCTTTCATCCTCGTAGCGAATGATGTACTCTACCAGCTTCTCCGCAAGTTTCTCTGCCCTCTTCTCGGCATCCTTCCACTGGTTGAACATCTTCTCGGCAGCAGAGGGAACATCGTCAACAGGAACGCGCAGCACATTCGCAGCTTCCCTCAGAGTGTCCTCGCGCTCCTGTATAAAGCGCAATGCAACGTCACCGCTCCTGTACACAATCCTCTCAACTCCATCTGCAACGCTCTCACGCTTGACAATCTTTATGATGCCGATATCGCCCGTTCTCTTGACGTGAGTGCCACCGCAGGCTTCCGCATCGATTCCGGGGATTTCGACGATTCTCAACTCCTTTCCGGGCACCGCACCGCCCTGGTAAAGTATGACACCGAACTTCTTCTCTGCCTCAGTTCTGTCCATCCAGTACGTCTTTACTTCGATGTTTTTCATGACGAACTCGTTCGCAAGACGCTCTATCGCCTTCATCTCCTCGTCACTTATTCTTCGGTAGTGTGTTAGGTCTATGTGCGCCACATCCTCGCTCTTGTGGGCGCCGGCCTGCCAGACATGCTTGCCAAGAACCCTGCGCGCCGCGGCAAGGATAAGGTGAGCGGTGGTGTGGTGACGGGTGTGACGCATTCTCCTCTCAGCATTCACGCGCCCAACGACTGTCTGGCCGGGCTTGAACCGTGACGCGTCTTTCACAAGATGGAGAATCACACCTCCCTTTGTCTTCTGGACGTCCACCACAGGAACGCCGCTCAGTTCACCGTTATCAGCGTCCTGTCCACCACCCTCTGGATAGAAGGCAGTCCTGTCCAGTATCACCCAGTCACCCACTATTCCAAGCACCTTTGCCTCAAACTCGAAGAGATACGGGTCTTCATAGTAGAGAGCCTCGGTCTTCGGGTAATCGTCGGCATCTGGGACCTCTCTCCCCTCCTTTTCTCTCTTCTTCTGCTTCCCGCTCTCCTCGATGACCGAGTAGATGCCAGCAGGAGGTTCAATGCCGGTAATCTCCTTCACGTCATCGGGAGTGACGCCGTAGGACTGATAAAGCGTCACGAAGTCATCCAGGTCAAGGGTGCCCTTCTTCTTCTTAACAAGGGCCACGACCCTGCTCCTCGCCTTGCGCTTGCTTTCACGATACTTCTTGCGCTCCTCTTCCATTACGTCGGCAGCGAGAGCCACAGCTTCCTTCAACTCAGGGAACATGGGCTCAACGTCCCTTGCGTGGAGCTCAAAGACCTTTGCAAGGTCTATATCCCAGCCATAGCGCTCCATGGCAGAGAATATTCTCCTTGCGAGCACGCGGAGGTTATACCCTCCCCCGACGTTGGAAGGGAATGCGCCGTCGTTTATCGCCAGAAGGAGTGTTTTCGTGTGGTCCGCTATAGCATAGAGGTCTGCATACGGCCTGTACTGCTCGAAGAAACCGGGGTAGTTGAGCTTCGCCTCTATCTCACGCATGAGGGCACCCATATCGTCCACTTCGTCAAAGTTCAGGGCGCCACTCATCTTGGCGAACTCGTTGAGCACATATTCGGGGATGTCTGGCACGTAGAACTCGCGAAGGTAATCCATGACTGATGGGAAAACAACGTCATACGCCGTCCTCGTTCCGTTAGCAATCCATGCGAATCGTGAGAGCCCAATTCCGTGGTCAATCACCCTTGTGTGCAGTTGCTCGTAGCCGTTCTCTGTCTCTTTGAACTGCATGAATACGACATTCCCCAGCTCCAGTCCCCGGACGAAGTACTCAATGGATGGGCCGAAGTTCCCGCCACCAGCCCATACATCCTCGTGGAAGACAATTTCCTCCTTTGGAATACCTACAACCTCTGTCATGAACCGGAATATGAGTTCTATCGCCTCGTTCTTCCAGAGCACTTCTTTTTCCGGTGTGTTGAAGGCATGCTGCCCTACCATGACGAAGTTCGTGAAGTGGCGTCCCGAGAGCCCCACATTCTCAACGTCGTTGAAGCGAAGGCAGGGCTGAGGGATGAGGAGCGGGTTTGCCGGCGGTTCCACCTCTCCCGCCACTGCGTAGGGTTGAAAGACGGCAATGGACGCGATGGTGAAGTAGAGGTCGTCTCGCCAGCGTGCCACGACAGGGTATCTGTCAATGACTGTATGGCCGTTCTTCGAGTAAAAATCAGCCATGGCTTTCCACGTTTCCGTGTAGGAGCGCCTCTTGCCCGCAGGGTTATCAATGAACTGGTAGCCGTTGTGCTCCGGCTCGCCGCAGACCTCGCGGTCAGGGTCAAGGGTCCAAAAGGTCTGCCCACACTCCTTGCACGTCTTGCGGACGAATCCCATCTCCTCGAAGAAGGGGAGTTTATAGTGCTTTTCCCACTCCTCGCGGAACTTCTTCTTCAGCGCCTTCTTATCAACCATGCATAGAA
>CAZAKL010000012.1:0-15022 GCA_964486025.1 uncultured archaeon | reverse complement strand
CCTTGGACTTCGTGCGCTGGCCGCGGACCTTCAGGCCCCACATCCTGCGGAGACCCCTGTAAGAGCCCATGTCCGCCTCGCGCTTGAGTATGTTGCGCTCCTTAACCTCGAGGTCGACGCCGACGACGTGGATATCCTCTCCCGTATCCATGTCCTTCCTTGTGTTCACTGCCCAGGCGGGAATCCCGTGCTTCGTCGGGTTCTTTATGATATCCTCAAGAAGGGGAATTTTCTCTTCAGGGATATTTCCAAGGAGCGTGTCCCCGGGAAGGCCAGACTCCTCGAAGAAGACCTTCTCAACCATAACAGCGAAGTTTTGGCCGATTCCCTTTATCCTCTGAAGCGCTCGGTGCAGGGGCTTCGTACCGTCGAGGTCCACATCTGCCACGCGCACGATGTCCCTTTCCACGTTGGCTGTCACGCAATCACCCTTTAAAACCAGATATACAACATCTGACCACGTAGCAATTAAAAAACTATCATTTACTATGCGCCCTCATATCCTGATTCGGACGCTTTGGGCTTCTTTTTCCACATGGGCGGATAGATACCCTGCGCCATTATAACGCGTTCGACGTCCGCCGCGTATCCTCTGTCTTCTTCAACCATCTGCTCCGCATCCATGAGAGCTTTCGCCAGAGCCACCAGCTCCCCCTTCTTTGTCATGAGCGCCACTGTATCCCCTGCGCGAATGTCTGCCTGCACTTCAAGTATCCCGGGAACCGCAAGGTTGGCCCCATGTGTTATCGCTGCAACGGCGGAGTCGCGTATGATGATTTTCGGTAGGTGCACCACCGCCGTCTCCACGGGAAGGAGAACCTTGCGTATGGGCTCCTCCATACCGTTCTCCCTCCAGAAGTGATAGGCATCAACGACTTCCTGAAGCGTCACTGCATCCTCCTCTTTGTACCCGCCGACCTTTGTACGCCGCAGCTCCGCCATATGTGCCCCAACACCAAGTGCAAGGCCAATATCGTGGCAGAGCTTGCGTATGTACGTCCCCGCGGACGTCCCGGCACGGAATACGACGTCCCTCCCGTCCACCTCTATAATGTCAAGGTAGTATACTGTCCTTATGCGGAGGCGTCGCTTGACCGCCGACTTGACAGGGGGACGCTGGTAAATATCACCGACGAACTCCTTGGCGACCTCCCGCACCTTCTCCTCGGGAACGTCGCCGTGAAGATGCATTATACCTACATACTCCTTGCCTGCTAGGAGAAGCGCTCGGAGAACCTTTGTCCCCGCGTTTATGCCCGTGGGGAGAACACCAGTGGCTCCTGGGTCCAGAGTTCCCCCGTGACCCGTTTTTTTCACTCCGAGTATCTTGCGCACCCAGGCAACAACCTCGTGAGAAGTGGGTCCCGGGGGTTTATCAAGGTTGATAATGGATGCCTGGAGGAGCTCCTCTACCGTACGCTCCTCCGGACGCTTACCCCAAGGCCCTTCGGGCTCCTTTGCCCGAATGAGGAACTTCTTGGGACCCTCCCACGGGAACGGCATTACGCTTCCTCCAGTTTCCTGGCAATTTCCTCGTCGGAGAGGCCATTAATATCGATTACCGCCTCGGTAGGCAGCAGATGGCGCTTGTTTACCTTCCTGCGCTTGCCGGAGCGTGTAACTACCTCCGCAAAAACGTCGTCGATGTTGTTGACAATGACGACCTTGGAGCCAGCGTCACGCCCAGTTACCTTGACACAGATACGACCGGGAACCATCATTTCAGCCCACCACCTTCAAAGCCTGCAGAACGTACTTGCGGTCCCTCATGTCAATCTCGGAGATATCCTTGACGCCCTGCTTGACGTAGAACGCCTCCTCAATGACCCTGCGGGTGCACTCGGGACAGAGGACGCCACCAAACACCCTCTCGGGCCTGCGCTCCGTCTTGGCGAGCTTCCTTACCTGGGACGGGCGCTTACCATGGGGTACACCGTGAAGGGGCTTCCCGCAAATGGCACAAACATGCTTGGACGTCTTTTCCTTCCTGAAGTGAATGACGACACGTCCGCCAGGAGTACGACGGAATATCTTCTTCAATCGCCTTTTGATGGGGCTAACCATTTCCTCACACCTCCAATGATGAGATTCGCGCCGATGGACGAGAGCAGGAACCACCAGAGCCAACCCATCGTCCCGAGCGGCGTCTCAATATCACCGTACCGAGAACTGAACGCGTAGAAAAGGGGGTAGAAAACAATAAATACCATTGCGAGACGGAGGCCCATTATCTTGTACATCTCCTTTGTATGGGCGAGCATTTCTTCCTCCGTTATGGATGCAGGGTCTTTGCGCATCCGCTGGGAGAGCTCAAGCATCTTCCTGTTCCGCTCGTCCATCCTGAAGACACGGTTGAAAGCATACGTGACGAGGGTGTAAACAAAGGCAGCAATCGTTACAATCATCCAGTCCTGCATTTTCGTATCACCTCTGCCAGTTCCCTTGCCGCCTCGTCCAGCTTGCCCTCGCGATTATGGATAATATAGACAGTACCGTTGGTCAGGTACGCGTAGAGCGTGGCGGCAGAGCGGTTCAAGTCTTGATGCGTCCAAATATCGTCTTCAATCCCGCCCCCTCGCTGTCTTACCCCTGCGTCCCTCTCCCGTCTCTTCCTTATCTCCTCCGGGTCCGCCTCTATGAGAACCCACGCGACCGCGGGTATGTGGCGTATGACGTACTCGGGGAAACCCGGGTAGAAGCCAGTGGGGGTTGCAATCATAAAGTGCGTGTCCACAACGACGGGCCTCGTTATGTCCTGATAGTCAACCTCACGGATTCTCTCAGCGACGGCGCGGTGAAGACGGCGGTAGTCGTGTATGGAAAGCTTCCTTCTCATCTCATCCCGGTGCTCTATACCGTAGAGCTTCTTGGCGAGCTCAAAAAAGAGGTCACCGTAGTTTACATAGTCAAAATCCACAAACTCTCTTGCACGGCGTATGACCGAGGTCTTTCCAGACCCCGGCACGCCGCCAACGACTACTATCATCCCAACACCTTCGCAAGCTGTGGGTGCTGCTCAAGGAGCTGCTCGCGCATGAGCAGCTCGTAGTATCTGTACACGATGCTCACAGCAAGCAGTATGCCCATACCGCTCGTCAGCGCACCGAAGACGTCCGTGAACGCTGCGAGGAAACCGACGAGGGCAGACCCGAGCACGGCGACCACAGGGATATAGCGTTCAAGGACCTTCTCAACGACGCGCGGGTCTCTGCGGAAGCCAGGAACGGTAAATCCGGAACGGACGAGCTGCTCTGCAATCTGTCTCGGGCCCATACCAGAGAGCTCAAGCCAGAGCTTGCCGAAGAGCACTGCCGTCAAGGTAAGCAGCACCATGTAAACAATGGCGTGGAGTATATCCATGCCAAGACCGGGGTATGGTGTACCCGTGGCAAGCGTCGTTACAAGCTTCTCGAGCAGTCCCTGGGGTGGCCGAAGGAAGTACGCTAGACCACCAACGAGCTGATACCTGTACCCTCCATCACCCGTGGGAATCTGCTCGTACTGGCCGAGAACCGTGCTAAGGTAAGGAACGTCCTTAGCAAGGTACGCAAGGAGCTGAACATTGGCAAATACTGCTGCGGCAAGAATAACGGGGATGTTAGAGAGGTAAAGGAGTTTAACGGGATAGCGACCACCGGCACCCCTGGCACGGGCCCAGGTAATGGGTATCTCTACGTGAATCCCCTCCGCGTAGACCACGATGAGAAAGACTATGATGGTAGACACAATGAGCCAGAGAGGAACGAGTGCCTGAACGAGATTGCCCATGCTCACCGCTGCCCAAAGCTCTGCAAGGACAGAACCCTCAGGACCTGCAAGGCGGACAAAGATGCGCTTTGCAACGCCGCCAGCAATGAAGAGGGAAATTCCCGAGCCAATGCCCCATTTCATGACCAGCTCGTCCAGATACATCAAAGCGATGGAACCGAGGGCAACCTGCAGGACAACGAGCCATTCATACCCGGGAACGGCTATGAGATAGCTTCTTGAATACACATACGCCTCAAAGAACGCCAGAAGAACAGCGAGGAGCTTCTGGGTACCGGTGAAGAAAGCTCTATCGTCTGGATTCGAAAGGTCCAGCTCTATAATACCCGAACCAACGAAGAGCTGGAGTATAATGGATGCGAGCACGATGGGACCGATACCCGCAGATATGATGGAACCGAGCTGAGACGCGAGAACAAGGTTAAAGAAACTTAGCTGCTCATTCGCGGCGGCACTCAGACCCCATGGACGAATGTAACCCATGATGAAGAACAGTAGAAGGGCCGCACCCGTCCACATGAGCTTCTGCTTAAGCGTGAGGGGAGTGGAAGGGGGGGCAACCTCCGGAAAGGATGAGTAAATCTTCTCAATCGTTTGCCTCAGACTCAACCTGCTCCACCTCTCCACCTGCTTCCTCAATCTTCATGGCTGCGCGCTCCGTAACGACTGCGTTCTTGACAACCACCGGCACGGTGATGTAGCCGCGCCCGAGTACCTTGTCGACACCAAAGGAGCGCGCATCAAACACGTACTTGTCCCCTTCCTTTGGGAGGATACCTGAAAGGGCAAGGTCGTCGAGCTCAGACACGTTAATAACGACAATATCTTTGCGGCGGACGGGCGTGAAGCCCTTCTCCTTCTTTATCTCAAGGATTGCCCTTATGAGCTTCTGACCCCAGCGGCCAGACCAGCCCTTACCGCCCTTCGTACCGTGACCGCGGCGGTTCTTGGTGTTGCCATGGTAAGTGCGACCACCAAGCTTCTTCCTATATTTCTTCCGACGGCGGACCACCATTTTAGCTCATCCTCCTGAGAAGCTCATTGATTGCCTCGCCACGGTATCCGAGAGCGCCGCCCGCCTTGTAGGACCGCTTAACACCGCCACGCTCGTAGCCCTTTCGCGGCGGGTGGAGGCGGAACGGCTTGATGCCAATATCCGAGAGCTTTATCTTGTTGCTGAGGACAGCGTCAAGGAATTCATCCCAGGACATGCCCGTCCTTGCCTCTATCTCCTTCTTCGTGACGGGGACGTCCCCCTCGAAGCGCCCCCACTTGAGAAGGAGGTGCTCGAGGGTCTCCTTGTCTATCTCGCCCCAGGTAACGTAGCCCTGAGCGTAGTTGAGCATTCCTTTGATTTCGGGTGTCTCGGGGACGACCACCGCGTGGTTCACGCGCGTCAGACGAAGGCGACGGATGGTGTCCCTAATCTCCTGACGCACGTTCACGAGACCCCTAACGAGAACCACTGCGTATGCCATTACCAATCCACCCCTAACTTCTTCATATCCTCCTCACGTATCTTCGTGCGGGCGAGGTTTTTCAGCGCGTCAATCACCGCGTAGGCGAAGTTGATGGTGTTCCTCGTGTTACCGCGTGCCTTTGTCCATATATCCTTGATGCCCGCCAGCTGGAATATGGGCTTAATAGAGTCTGGTGCCACTATGCCGAGACCCTTTGGAGCGGGCATAAGCGTGATTCTTACTGAACCTGCCTTGCCAGTCACCTTGAATGGAATGGAGTGTGCAGTACCACAACCACACTCCCAAGAACCACAACCACGGCGAACACGAATGATGTTAACCTTCGCATCTGCTATGGCCTTCTGAAGCGCTGTCTTGAACTCCTTTGCCTTGCCGAAGCCTACACCGACGTACCCGTTCCCGTTACCGACCGCCACGAGCACACCAATGGAGCGCCTCTTTCCAGAGTCGGTCACACGAACGGTCGCCCGGCTATCAAGTATAACAAACTGTATACCGGGAAGGAGCTTGTCCACAATCTCTGGCTCCATTATGGGAAGCCCTGTGGCAAGGGCGTCCTCCATTGTAGTTATATCGCCGTTGGCAACCATACGCCCGAGTTTTGTCTTCGGGGTCCACTCGCCCTTCATTCTGCCTTCACCTTCGCGAGTATTTCCTCAAAATGCTTGGGAATATCCTCGGGGTTGAGCCCCCTCTTCAGGTAGGCGCCGAACTGGCGCTTGTAGCGTTCGGGGTGGCTCTTCTTCAGCGCATCCGCATAGGAAGCGATGTGCTCTCCGCGAATGCGATCCTCGGAGGGCAATGCCTCTTCCCCCGCGGGAACGTTCAGACCCGCGTCGATGGCGCCCTTGAGCGCTGCGAAGGGCACGGAGCCGTGAACCGGCGTTGCGAATCCAATGTCGAGGATTGCCTCCTTAACGCCCTTGGCAATAGCCCTCTTTGCAGCGAGGTAGCCGATAAGATATGCTGCAGGGGTGTTACCACCGTGTCCCTTCCAGCCGAGGCGCTTGAGGTCCGCTGCAGAAGCGGACGCAACAACGTGGTCACCCTCGGGACGGAACTCCACCACCTGAACAATCACGTTGTTGGCAGTCCTGCGGACCACCAGCCTCGGCTTCCCTGACTTGACGAGCTTGAGGCGCTTCGAATAGCGTGTTCTGCCCTCACGAATGCGACGGAACTTCACGCGATAGTTCGGACCGTGTGCCATAATCACCGCCTCATTTCCTCTATTATTTCAACCACGTGGCGCTTGCTACGCACGTGTCCGCCCTTCGCCAGACGGTAAATCCTGCGGTACTCCTTGGAGGATATCTTACCCTCTGCACGGAGCACCTTGAGGAAGCGACGGATTGCACGAATCTTAAGCATCCACGCAAGCTTCGGGCGCAGGCGGGCACCGGGAGTTCCCTTCCTGGAACCGTAGCCCCTGCGACGCCCCTTCCTCTTCTGCCTGTGAAGGTAGCGAGCACGATGCCTGGAAGGGGAGCGCTTCGGAAGAATCTCTATGATGCCGCGCTCCACGAGTCCGCGGAGGTCGTCCTTGGTCATGGCATCCTCCACTTCGGAGAGACCCTCCGGACGGATGCGGACCCGGGAGACACCGACGTCGTAAATCTCCGCAACGAGCTCCTTAGCACGATTTGCCTTCATGGGTTAATCACCTTGAGTCCCAGTTCCTTTGCCTTCTCGATTATGGCCATGCGCTTGCGCTTACCAACGGTGCGCGCAATCCTGACAGCGACGCCCTCAAGTCCGTCAAGCTCACCGGGGTTGTACACGAGGACTTCCGGAAGCCCGGACGGGTGGAGGCCACGAACTGCACGCGGCTGCCTCCAGCCGGAGCCGGGGTGCTCCCCCTTGCCCCACCACTTCTTACGCTGCTTGGAGTTCTCTCCACGGGGGCGCCTCCACGTATCCCTGAGCCTCTTAGACCAAGGACCGTGCTGCCTGCGAAAACGGGGCTTCCTGCGCTTGAGTGCGACTATGCTCATTCTTCTTCACCCCATACGGCCTTCTCAACGATGTATATACCGTCCTGGAACTTGCGCGGGTCAAAGTCAGGGCCGAGCTTCGTAGCAGTCTCTAGGTTAGCGGCCGTCTGACCCGCTGCCTCCTTGTTGATGGAGCGGACGATTATATCCTGACCGTTTATCTCAACCTTTGCGCCGGGCATGATTCGTGCATACCTAGGCGTCTTGGCACCGAGGAAGTTGACGATTTCCACAACGTCCCCCTTGACGGTCACCTTGATTGGGAAGTGCGAGTAGACGACGCGGAGTTTGTATATCCACTCCTTCTGGACGCCCTTTATCATGTTGCGGATGTGTGCCTCAACAGTTCCCGCATTGGCCTTTGCCTTACGCTTGTGGGAGAGTGCACGGACAATTACCTTGTTATCCGCCTTCTCTATGGCGATGCCCGTGTTGTTGAAGGTCCTCTTAAGCGTGCCCAGTGGCCCGGTGACCGTAACGGTCATACCGTCCACGTCGACGCTCACGCCCTCGGGTATCTCTATCTCCCTTACCAGTCTCTGCATGGGTCACACCTCAGTATACGTAGGCAATCAGACGACCGCCTAGGCCCTTCTGTTTTGCCTCCTCGTGGGTCATCAATCCTTCGGGTGTGGAAACGATGAGGATGCCTATACCCCTCGCGGGGAGGAACTGCTTCTCCCAGTCCACCCACTCATCCTTCTTTACTGCATAGCGTGGGCGGATTGCACCGCACTTCGTCACGGTACCGGCAAGGACGACGCGCACCATGCCCTCGCGCCCGTCGTCGATGAACTCGAACTCCTTTATGTACCCATGTTTCTGCATTATCTCCAGGACCCTGAGCAGGAGCTTGGACGCAGGGTAGATGGTGATTTCCCCCTTGCCTGCCATCTCGGCGTTCTTGATGGCATTGAGCGCATCTGCCAGAGGATCTACTCTTGTCATGACTATCACCTTACGAATACTTCTCGAATCCCAGCTCGCGGGCCACCTCGCGGAAACACTGGCGGCAGAGCATGAGGCCATACTTCCTTATGACCGCCTCGGGGCGCCCGCAGCGCTGGCACTTAACGTTCTTACCGTGACGAGCGCGTGGCCTTCTCTTTCCCATCTTAGATTACCTCCACACCAAACTTATCCTTGACAAAGGCGATTGCCTCATCCTTCGTTATGAGGTGGGTCTTGCCCACCTTGGCGCGGCGGACCTTGCGCCGCTTGACACGGTATCCCGGACGTTCAAGTGACACGCAAACATCCATACCGAATATACCAATCCTGGGGTCGTACTTGATACCGGGCAGGTCGATGTACTCGTGTATACCGAAGGAAAAGTTACCCTGCTGGTCGAAGGAGCGCTCGGATATCTTGTTCTCCACCGCCTCGAAAGCGGCGCGGAGGAACTTCTCAGCGTCCTGGCCGCGGAGGGTGAGCTTGACACCTATCTGAAGGCCCGGACGGATTCCCCACTTTGGAATCTTCTTCTTGGCAACGGTCCGGACAGGCTTGTACTCCTTACCAGTGATTGTCTTGACGATGCGAGTGAGCATGGTCTCCGCCTTCTCCAGGCGCTCACCCGGCTCGCCAACACCAATGTTGATGACAACCTTCTCGATGCGTATCGCCCTCATGGGGTTCTCACTCATCATCCCTCACCTTACAGGCTTATGGCTGGGGAGTCCTTGCCCACGACAAAGACGTTCCTCGCAGCAGTCTGTATCTTAACATCCTGGACGGAGAGGTCAACGGAGCGCTCACGTATGAGGTCTCCCCTGTTGACACCCTCTATCTTTCCGATGGTGCCGGCGTGTCTACCTGAAAGGACGTAGACAAGGTTGCCCGCCTTCAGGTGGTAGATCTCCTCTATCCTCTGCTCAGGAACAGAAATCTTGAGCACATCGCCGGGACGGATATCCTTCCCATCATCGAGCAGGAAGTTCCTGCCGTCATGGGTTGTTATTTGCGTTTTTCCACCCTTGACTATCATTTTACGCTCGACACGGGCGAGCTTAACACCCTTTTCATCCGCGGGAATCTCCTTCGGGACAAGACGGCCGTGCTCGTCGAGAACGATGCGGAAGACCTTCTCTATCTCTGGTATCTCAACGACATCGAAAAGGCCCACGGGGAAACGCGGGTCCTTTCTGGCAACGCCGTCAACGAGTACCTTACCGGAGCGGATAATGAAGTCTGCCTCACGGGCGTTGTCCGCAAGGCCAAGGAGATCACGGATGAGAACGCGGAGAGGAATGGCGCGCTCCTTTGGGTGAGGACCTGGAATTACGTTGGTCACCCACGTACCGAAGCGCTTCTTTCTCTTAATCTTCCAGGCCTTTGGCGCGGCCAAACGCTTGAGATGCCTCGAACCTCCACCTACGAGCGCCATTATGCGAACCTCCTTTCATCGCTTCTGTCTACCTCAATAATCATAAGGTTTGACGGATCCAGCGGGAAGAGCACTTCTGTGCCATCTGCCTTCTTCTGGGTAATGCCCTCCACGAAGACTTTCAGGCGGCGGAGGTCCACGCGCGCAACAACGCCCTCCTTGCCCCTGAACTTACCGCGCATAATGCGAACCTTGTCCCCCTTCCTCACGGGAAGGGAGCGGCGCTTGAGCTCCTCGCGGAGCTCTCTGGAGAGGTGCGCGGACACCATCTTCTGGCGAATATGGAGCGGTGCGCGGAATCGGAACCTCCTCTGCTTCCTCGGCTGATAACCAATCTTGATTGTCATGGCTCACACCACTATGGACGCAATTCTCACAACCTTGGGGAAGCGCTCACCAACCTCCTTCGCAACGGGCCCCTTTATCTCGGAACCCTTCGGCTCCCCCTTCTCGTTGACGATGACCGCTGCATTATCCTCGAACGCAATCCTCGTTCCGTTCGCACGCCTGTAAGGCATGCGCTGGCGGATGACCACTGCGCGGACAACCTTCTTCTTCATGTCAGGCGTACCCTTCCGGACAGAGGCGATGACGATATCGCCGACACCCGCCTTTGGATACCGCCGCTTAACGCCCTTGTAGCCAACAACACCGATGACCTTGAGGACGCGGGCGCCGGTGTTGTCCGCGCATGTGAGGAGCGTGCCAACGGTGATACCCTTCGTAACGGAAGCGCTAATGGCCTTCACTGCTCTCCCTCCTTTGCCCTCTTAATAACCTTCAGAACAACGAAATTAACGGTCTTTGCGAGCTTGCGTGTCTCACCAAGGAGAACGATATCACCCACATGTGCGTTGACACAGGGCGGGTTGTGAGCGTGAATCTTATAAGTCACGCGCATGTAACGCTTATACTTCTTAACGTAACGAGCACCCTCTCTGGCAACAACAACGGTCCTCTGCATCTTATCAGACACGACACGGCCCACTATCAGCTGACCACGAACCGTCACGTCCCCATGGAACGGGCACTTCTTGTCGCCACAGTCCTCCTTCTGGGGTGGCTCAATGACCTCATTTCCTATGACTACTGCGCGCATGGACCTTCCTCCACAGCTTTTTTGTCCGCTCTTCCGGACGGACGGTTATCTCAGCACCGTCCACACAAATTAGCTCCCCGTTTGGGAGCCGAAACTCTACCACAATATCTGGCTTGGGAAGTTTTTTAATTCCTGCTGGCGTCTCCACCACTAATAAGTTTTTCGTCTCGTCCACCACTGTCCCCTCTATCCCCACGTACCCTGGATGTGTTGCGTTGACCACACGGACATGAAGACCGATAATCTCGCCGAGGACTTCGGGTGGAAGCGCCACGGGAGGAATGGAAGGGAAGTTCTTAAAGATTTGAGACAGGTATTCATGTGTGAACGCAGAGGATTACCTGAAACGCATCTTCGTGGCGGGCACGCTTTTGGCTGCATGGCTCGCATATACTGATTTCAATCACCAAGTTCTCCACCCCCGAAACTGGACAGATACTTTGCTCAAGCTCCCCTGGACCGAGTGGTCGCTATACAGAAACACTTACTCCACAATCCACAGCGTTCCCGCCCTTGAATGGGTGCTGAAGAAGTGGTACACGCTGGGATTTACATCCGCGCTGATAGGGAGTGTTGCCGTGTTCTTCGCGGCAGGGAGACCGAAGGATGTAGACGCGGAACTCCTAGGGCTTGCGGTCATGCACACAATAGTGATGCTCATATACGCATTCGCCTTCGTCTACCCGCCGCACATCGTTTACGGCTTTAATCCCGTCAAATCACCCCTCATGAACCTCGCGAACCATCGCTTCGTCTTCCCGTCGTTGCACACTGCGCTGGCAGTCTTCCTCGCAATGTACTTCATATGGAAGGAAATACACCCTGTCGTAAAGGCAATATTCACAGTAAACGGCTTCGTAATACCCTTCGTAACAATACTGCTCGTCCAACATTGGATATACGATGCAATCTCAGGCATACTCCTCGCCAGCTTCTCCTTCTGGGTAGCCAAAAAATACGGGAAACAGTTTAGCCAAGCGCTGGACCGGTGGCAGCCTGACAAAAAACTGCTTATAGCATCCACAATAGCACTATACGTTATCGATATCGGCTACACACTGCTTAAGGTATTCCGCGTCGTCCCCTAGGAAGAGAAACGAAGAGAAATAAAAGATGATGAGTTATACGACGTCAATGTTCTCCTCGGGGAAGCCCTCCTTAATGAGCAGCTCACGCACTTTGCGGGCGTGGTCTCCCTGCAGTTCAATGGTCCTGCTCTCTGGGTCGTAGGTGCCGCCGCAACCGAGCGTTCTCTTCAGCTTCTTCGCAAGGGATTTGACATCAACCGTGTCGTCAAAGCCCGATATGATTGTCATAATCTTGCCCCACTTACGCTTGTCGCGGCGAATCTTTATGCGCATCAATTCGCGGGTGAGGCTCTCGGGCTCAATAAGGTCCTCGGGGAGACCGATAACGTCCGCGAGATCTTTCTTCGCCACTTTCCCTTTTCACCCCTTCTTCTCCTTTAGTATCGTTAGTATTCTGGCAATTGTCCTTTTTAATTCCCTCACCCTCCCTGGGTTCTCTGGACGGACCCCTGCCGAGGTCTGTGCCTTGAGGCGGCGCAGTTCTGCCCTGTACTCGGACAGCATCTGTTTGAGTTCCTCATCACTCTTCTGCCTTAGCTCCTTCGCTCTCGCTATCGCCATTCTTAACCGCCTCCTCCTTCTTTTCCTCTACAAGTCCAAGTTTGGCGAGGATTTGCTCCTTCGGAACGTCAGGGACGGTGACCTGGTCGGGGAACACTGTTTCGGGGTGGACTATGTACACGTGGACACCGATTGTACCCCACTTCGTCTTTGCTACCGCGTGCCCCTGGTCCACAAGCTTCACAGGGTCGCCACACTTCTTCATGTAGCCAGCGTAGACGCGCTCGACACGCTTCTTGGCACCACGAGCACCTAGCTTACCCTTGATGACAATTTCACAACCCTTTGCCCCCGCTGCCATTATGCGCGCAAGCGTCCTTCTGAGCAGCGGGCGCCAGGCCTTGCCATGCTCGAGGTCCATGGCGATGCGGATTGCCTGCACCTGTGCGTCGAGCGTGGGATTTGGAACGGGAACAACCTCGATCTGTGGATTGTCTAGGCGGAAGCGCCTCTTGAGGTCCTCTGTGAGCTTCTTTATCCTTGAGCCCTTGCGCCCGATAACGAGGGCGGGGCGCGCAACCTTGAGAATAACTCTTGTAACGAGCGGGGTGCGAAGCACCTGAATATCAGAGGGGAGCGCCTGGCGCACCTCCTCCATAAGGTACTCCTTTATTGCAAGACCGCTCGTTGCGTCCTTGATGAACTCACGCTCGATCATTCACTCACCACCATCTCAACGTGCGTGGACTTCTTGCGAACCGGCCGGCGAAGCATGGGCTGAATCCTCCAGCGGCGGAATCCCTTGGATGCAGAAACATGGACGATTCTCAGTTTGGAGACATCTAGACCCTTCTGCTGGGCGTTGTTCTTGACGTTTTCAATGAGTTTCAGGTAATAGCGAACGGTTTTGTCCATATACCTGCCGCTCTTCACGCAGTTGCGAACGCCCTTGCGGTGGGGGACGTCCCTCTTGTACCTGCGAATGGGAATCCAGTCCTCGTGGCGAAGCACACGCTTGAGGTATTCCTCCGCCTTGAGCAGGGGCATCCCTCTGATGGCTGATGCCACCTCCACGGCCCACTTCGTGGAAATGGGGGCGTTGACGAGCATGCCCCTCGCGGTCTTCGGGCCGGAGATGGTTGCGGAGTATCGCTTCTTCACCATGGCCATCACTTCCTACCCACGTGCTTCGTGGACCTGGACGCACCAACACCCGGCGAGGAGTGCATGACACGCTTGCGTGTGAAGACGAACTCGCCGAGGTAGCGTCCAATCATCTCCTCCTTTATCTGGAGGGGAACAAACTCCTTACCGTTATACACTTCAATGGTCAATCCTACCATCTCAGGGGTTATGATGACGTCCCTGCGGTGGGTCCTGAGTTTAACGCGCTTGCCCGCACGGGCGAGACGCACCTTCTTCATGAGCTTCTTCCTCTGGGGGTCCCTGTAGCCGCGAAGGATGCTCCTGCGTGCCCGGGACGTGAGGAGCTTCGCGAACTCCTCTATGGGCATCTGCATGAGCTCATCCAGCGTGCGACCCCTGAACTTGAATTCCCTCGCCATGAACATCACCCTTACTTCTTCCTCCTACCCGTGCGGCGCGCAGCTATATGACCGACCTTACGACCGGGCGGCGTGTTCCTCGCCACGGTGGTCGGTCCGGGCGGGTGGTGCTCCTTACCACCGTGCGGGTGATCCACGACGTTCATGGCCACACCGCGCACGCGCGGGTACTTCTTGTTGAGAGCACGCATCGCATGGTATCTCTTACCGGCCTTGACGAAGGGCTTCTCGGGCCTTCCACCTCCGGCAACGTTGCCTACGGTTGCCCTCGCGTCCGGGTGGAACGCACGAATCTTACCGGAGGGGAGCTTGACGTAGACTGCCTTCTCCGTCTTCGTGGAGACGATGGCGTATCCTCCAGATGAGCGCACGTACTTCCCTCCGTCCCCCGGAACACCCTCTATGTTGTATACGGGGGTACCCTCGGGTATTGCACGGAGAGGCAGGACATTTCCTATTGCGAGGTCAGCGCCTGCACCCACGCCAACCCAGTCGCCCACCGCGATGCCCTCCGGCGCGGGGAGGTAGGAAACAGAGCCGTCCTCGTAGGTGATCTCCATGACGGGGTACTTCCTGCCCACGTCGTGGAATATATTGGTCACCTGGCCGCGGAGGACACCGCTGCGCTGAACCTCCGTGTAAGCGGGATAGGAAACCTTCTCCACCTTCCTGCGGTGATCAGCAACACGGAAGGTGGGGCTTCCGCGACCCAGCCTCTGAACACGTATTCTCTTACCCATTTTAGATCACACCCAGCTTCGTTGCTAGATCCAGAGCGGAGTATCCCTCTGCCAGGCGGACGTATGCCTTCTTACGCCCGTCCCTGGTCAGGAGGGTGTTAACATCCTGCACCTTTACCTCGTAGAGATCCTCAACAGCCTTTTTTATCTGCTGCTTCGTGGCTTCGGGGCGCACGATGAAGACGATGGTGTTGCTGTTGTGAATCTGGGCAATGGCCTTCTCGGATATGAGTGGGTACATGATGATGTCTTCCGCATCCATTTCAGCTCACCACGAAAAGTTTATCGAGCGCGTCGATTGCGCCCTTTGTCCATATGGTCAAACGACCGGGGTGGGATCCTGGGGCGAGGAGCTCGGCATTGAGGTTGCGCACCTCAACCACGTCGACGCCCGGAAGGT
>CAZAKL010000011.1:0-15091 GCA_964486025.1 uncultured archaeon | reverse complement strand
GAACGGATATCCTTACGGTTACCGCTCCACCGGCGGGGACGTTCTTCTCGAAGGAAAACATTGCAAGTATTGTCCCCGGTGCACCGGGTACGTCCGTTGGTGCCACTTGGAACGAGTCGGCATTGACCTCTACTGTCACGGGCTTCGGCGCCTCTATGACGTAGCGCTTTCCAACCCTCTTTACAGGGGGAGTCCGCGCGTATATTTTCCAGCGTGCTTTACTCTTCGCTGGTACTGGGAGGCGCCCGGGAATCGCACGTATTTTTCCATCGGACAGCCGTTTCGCGTAGTATTTCTTGGAGGAATCCGTTGGAACGACCCGTATGCGTACCTTCCTGTCCCTGTTGTTTTCAATCACCAGAACGTTTCCCTCTAACCAGGCGTTCGTATCCCTCTTCAACCTGACGCGCACGATTCCGAGGTCTACCCAGCCAATCTGTTTCACCGCTGCGGCAATTGCATTGAAGTCCGGCAGCGGTTTGTTGAGCTCGGGCGTAGGTGTGTTCAGCTCAACGGTCTTATTTACCTCTATGGGCGACACATTTGCTTCTACTGTTTTGTTAAAGTCTGTGGTTGGTGTGTTCGTTTCAATATCCTTTGCAGGGATGTTTTCTTCTTTCTTAGTGATGCGTACGGTTCTAGAATCCATATACGTTCCGCAGATAATCGTTATCTCGTTGTTCCCTTCGTGGGCGGGGAGGTTGAACTCAGTTCCTCCACCTATCGCCGTGCATCGCCCGTCCAGGCAGAGCTGTTCCGGTTCGCCCCATGTAATGAGCCTGATGTACCAGCCGTTGTTTTCACAGGGTGTGGCGCTTGCTATCCTGCAGCTTTCTCCGCAGCGGACCGTTTTTGGCAGGGCGTTGGTGTCTGGATTGCATTTCGCCGAGAGGATGTTTGTGTCTGTTGCGTTTGTTACGTATATGCCGTTGGCGTCGCAGGAGACGTTGGGGAATCCATTCGTTTCGGAAACGGTCGTGAAGAGCGTGTGGATAACGGTGACTGTGTTGGCCTCTGTGTTGACCTCCGCGTTGCAGTCAAGCCCGTACAGTGTGATGGTGTTGCCCTCTGAGCCCACCATGTAGAATCCGTTCTGCTGAAGTGCATCGATATTCACGATAGCGAGGGCTATCCAACTCAGGAGTACGAAACTCGAAACGATAAGGAGGGCCCTCCGCTGCATTCCTACAAAAATGGCTGTTCCGCTTATAAACTAATATATGGGCATTCTGCCGAACCGTAACCACTTGACGGTTGCAAAACGTTCGCATTTCGGGCGACAGATTTAAATAGGGGGAAGATTTTCTAATGCCGAGGTGATCAAGCATGAGGATGGGAGCACTTGTCTTGGCACTTGCTCTGGTGGTCATGGCCTCTGCGGTCATGGCTGACCCCATAAACGTGGACTCTGTTACGGAGGTCAACACATACACATACGATGGTGCAGCGAGCCCGGCCCAGCACAACGTTAATGCGGGTACAGTGTATGAGTTGAACTTGAACTACCAGACAAAGACTACTGCGTGGGCAGGTATCTTCGGTAAGATTTCCGGCAGGTACGTACTTGGCGATGCGACTCACGTTATGAAGGAGTGGGCAGTTTCCGAGCCTGATGGATACATTGCAATAGCATACACACAGAATATAAATTGGAGCAACGTTTCCGGTTACAGCGATCTCAGTACGCTGTACAGTCACATCTTTAACGAGGTATCTGGTTGGAATGTGGACGCGGACCAGAACGTAGATAAGACCTTTGAGTCCACCGCAGTGGATTGCAACGCTGCGTACGGTATTGATCTTGCGTCGGGTAACACCTACGAGGCCCGCGTTGCTGGGAGCTACGATGGCACAGCAACTTATTGGCCGACCTGTGTCTACCACGATGACAGCAACCACGTGGTCTACGCGACCCCTGTTGGCAATTCTGGCGCCACTGCGTTTAACGGTAGCTCTGCACAGTACGAGGCTATAGTTGCTGCAAGCGAATCCGGAACGACAGTGTTCTTCTTCAAGGGGTAAAGTTGACTGACTAACCCCTCTTTTTATATTCTTGTTTTGCCACGAATTATCTGATGCGTATGTCCGCGGCGAGAGCAGTCATTCTCCTCGCTCTGGTAGTAACATTTCTGGTGGGCAGTGCCTACGCTGCGACGGTCGTTCTGGTCAACGACTCTGACTGGCGGTCCGCATACATCACGGGTTACTACGCCGCCAAGAAGGGATACGGGTTTATGGCCATCGACTCCGAAACCTCTGCCCGCGAAGTGATTCCATACCTGCTAAACAAGGGGGATGAAATCATTATCCTCCAGGGACAGGACCCCGTTGTGAAGAACTACGAGGGGTACCTCAAGGGACAGGGATTCGCCAATGTTCGGACGGAGAACTTCCGGTCCGCCTACGACCTCATGTATTCCCTTCCCGAAAAGTGGGGTCTAGATTTAAAGGGTGCTGTTCTCGTCTCCGATGCGGGCGGTGAATGGGTTCTCGCCGCGGGACCTCTTGCCTACGCTTCTAACTCGTATTTGATCCTTCTGAATAACCGCACGAAGGACGATGCAGTCTCTTTCGTCAAGTCGAAGAGCCTTGCGCCCGTCTACGTCATAGGTTATCCGGGCAAATCCATAGCACTGGCCCTGCCCGACGCAAAGATAATAGCAACGGGCAACAGGGCAAGGGATGCGGTGGAGATTGCCAAGGAAATGCGCAACTATGTCGGGTACTCACAGGTTCTCGTGATGTCCGGCATGTTCCTGTATCTGCCCTCCCGGCCCAACGACGTTCCCATGTGGACCGGCGCAAAGGGGACGAACCCAATCCTCATATCCTACGTTAACGAGATTCCCGATGCCACAATGGACTTCCTCAAGAGCGACTTTGTCAAGGCGGCTGTCTTTGTGGGTCCGGAGCTCGACGCGAGGTGGAACGAGGCGCGCACTGAGCTCGAGGGCAAAAAGGTGCTCTCGCTCTTCGCTGTGGGTTACGTGCGTGTGCCTACGAGGACGCCGGGTCAGCCCTATCCTCTTCCCGTCATGTTCCTCCCCGCTGCAGACGTTTCCATAAATGTTGAATCCGCCAGCATTCTCCCCGACGGCCGGGCATTCGTTAAACTCAGGAATATAGGTTCCTCCGCGGGCTATGCAATGCCAACGCTTCTCTCGCTGAAGTGTGCCAATGGATTTACCGCAGAGCTGACACCGCAGGACGTGTTCTTCGTTGATGCAAAGGATGCCACGATTGCAGAGTACGACTTCAACGAGGTTATTCCAGTGGGTACCTGCACCCTTTACGTTGAGGGTGTGTACGGCGCGGACAGGGACCGAATGGAGATGGAGTTTAACGCGTCGATTCCGGTGGCGGTTCAGAACGTGAATGACCGCTCAAAGATTGAGGTCAAGCGCATCGTTTACTCCCCGCGCCTCGAACGCTTCATTGTTTACGTGAAGAACGTTTCAGACGTGCCCGTGTACGTTACGGTGTATCTCAACGGCGTTCTCATCGACGGAATACCCACAGATATCAAGACGCGCCAGTCCCTTGTGCGTCCCGGCCAGACGGCGAAGCTCTATGCGAAGGCATTCCTTACGGACGCGGATATACTGGACAACCCCGAAGTGAAGTATGTGGCACGCTATGGAAAGGATTCCGGGCTGCCTGTTCACATAGAAAGCGGCACCCTTCCGCTGGAAAAGGAGACCCTTCAGGACGTCGTTCTCGAGTTTATACAGGAGAACTATATCCTCGTGTCCGCCGCACTGGTATTAATAATACTTCTTCTCATCGTTTTACGGAAACGGTGAGAGCCAGTGCGGCATTTCCTTATTTACCTCGCAGTGGTTACTTTGCTTGCCACTGCGTGGGCACAGGGCGAGCTAAACGTCAGCCCGGGCCATGTTTATGAAGTGAATATACTCATTCAGTATCCAATAGGGCCGGATACGTCGTGGGCGGGGGCGTATGGAGACCTCACTGTTGATTCGCCCAAGCTTTCGTCTTACTACGATTCTGCGTTTGGTTACGTGGACATCGGACCCGCAGACGTTAATGATACCACGTCGTCCGTTCAGCTCTTTGATTCGAGTAAGAAGCTGGTGGTTACGGATTTGAACAACTGGTTCTTTGCAATGTCCAAGAGCCCGGACGTGAACTTTTACGCCCTTCAGGACACCTGCGACCAGAATCTCGACGCACTGCTTTCCGACGGTAATTTTTGCGCTGAGTGTACCCCGAACAAAACCTTCGATGAAAATGCATACATCTTTGTGGACGATGTAAACTACTGTGCCCGCGCGACCACCGTATACGAGGGTGTTCCCGTCTACGTTCTTCTGGCCCCCGACGGAAACGTAGTGTATCTGTCCCGCGTCGGCACCTACGAAATCCTTGGAGATACACACAATTATGGCGTCCTCATTTCCGTACCGTCGGTTACGCGGTTCTACATATACCTTGTTCCGTCCAGACGTTACTGCGGCGACGGTATATGTGAGTCTGACGAAACGACATGCTCTGACTGTCTCGCATTGAGTATGACCGTGAATCCGACCCATCAGGAGGCCAACGTTGGGCAGAGCGTTCATTACACCGTTACATTTCGAAACAACGGGTTTTACAACATGATTTTGGACCTTGCGCTTCGTCTGGCTTCGGGTGACGCGAATTCCTTCGAGGGCTCATTGTCTGCGGATAGAATAACCCTTGCAGTTGGCGAGGAGAAGAACGTAACTGTCTCCGCTGCTGGCAATGCTGCTGGCGACTACGAGATGTACGTGTATGCCCACGACTCGTACCGCGATGTGAACTACACTTCTCCCCACTTCAGTTTGCACGTTGTTGCGCCTGCTCCCCCTCCAGAGGAGAATGAGCAAGCTCCGTCTTCAGGTGGTGCAGGGGGTGAACTCAATGCCCCCGAGGAGACAAATCAGATAATTCAGCTGGAAACGGGAGGTTTCTACATTCCCTGGGCCCGCTGTATATCTAATATCGGTGTCTCAGGTCCCGACCGTGTGAACTCGAAGCTGGAGGAGAATGTTGTAATAAATGTACTTGTCCAGAACGGAGGTACCTGTGAGGAAAACATAGAGGTAAATGTTGATATGAGGCCTTCTGAAGACATATCCATTGAGCCACGGACGTTTTCTGTCCGCCCGGGAGAGGGACAGAGGGTTACACTGCACGTGGTGCCGAAAAAATCCGGTCTGCACTATATCACGTTCCACGTGATGGGCCTCGTGCCGTACGAGCGTAGAATGGAGCTCATGGTCTCCAAGGAGCGCGCCACGGGTACTGCTGGTGAATGTGAGTCAAGCGTTCTCATTGTCTCCCCCGAAAACATAGCCATTGTGGAGGGGGAGGATATAAACACGGTCCTCATAAAGAATATGGGCACCTGCAGGGAGCCCGTGGAGATTGTGCTCACGAAGCGCGTTAGTGGCACGGATATAGTACTGGATAAGAAGTCTTTCAGCTTCTCACCGGGAGAATCATATCATTATGTTGTTCCGAAGCTTGCGGCGGGCGAGTACTATTTGGCAATAAAGGCGGGCAACGTGGAGAAAACGTCAAAGATAACCGTTACTCCCCGCCCCGTGTTCTCGAACATAGGCGATTTCATGGCGCGGGCGCGTCTAGCCAGTTTTGCATTCCTGCTGCTCGTACTCATCGTCCTCGCGGGGTACCTCCGCTATCGCTACCTGCGTTGATTTAAATACTCCCGTCCCCATCTTCTTTCATGCCAAAGGGCCTCATCCTGCTCGTTTTGTTGCTACTAGTCGGTGGATACTTTGTTTTCACGGGTCTTGCAGGGGGTTCCAATACCGTCCCCACACCGTATATTGATGCCGCGGCGAAGGTCATTCGGGGAAACAGCGGCTACACCGCGGTGTTAGACGGTGCCGTTAAACTGCCCGGGGAAAAGAAATACACTATACAGTCCCTCAGCGCATCCCTTCTCATCAAAGGTGTTCCCGTTCAGTCAAAGAACTTCGTTGAATCCCCTACGGAGATTGAGGGACCCTCGCAGTATCCCATTTCATTTTCCCCGAGCTTTGCGCCGTCTGCGGAGGACGTTGCGATAAAAATAGAGGGAAATGTGGCGATGGGGAAGGATGTTTATGTGCTCTCCGATATAATCCCCGTGGCACTTCCCGACAAGACGGCACTCGCCAGGAGCCCGTCCGTGGCCGTGTCTCTCTCTTCTGTTACGCTTCTTGGCCCTACAAAGTCCATAACATTCCATGTGTATCTGTATAATCCCAACGATGCGGAAATGTCCTTTGATTCGCTTACGCTCAAGTATGGAGCTTCGTCCTATGAGCTCGATATATCCTCGGTTCCCGCGAAGAAGGGCGCAACAGCGTCTGCATCCCTCTCCGTGCCGAAGGACGTGACAGTCATGAGCATAACAATCGACGGGAGCTATACTGTTAACGGTGTGAGCAGAACGTTCACGCATTCCTTCGACCTCAATATCCCCTCCTTCTCTGAGCAGCCACTTACATTTGACGTCAAGGCGAAGACCGTATCGCTCTCCCGGGATGGCTACGAGCTCAACGTCTACGGTTCCGTGAAAAATCCCAACGCATTCAATGTCACGCTCTCATCCCTCCAGCTGAAGGTGGTGAGGGACTTCGGCGAAGGTAACGTCTACCAGACGGTTAATCTGCTATCCGATGAGGATATTCTCCCCCACGGCTCGAAGAAGTTCCAGAAGAAGGTAAAAATAAGCTCTGCGCTCGCGGGCTCCGTCGCGGAGGTTGTTGCGAAGTACAACAATGAAGAACACACCGTCGTCGTCTTCCCGCTCCCCGTTATCGACCCTGCCGCGTTCCTTGACCCTGTGGAGGTCACCCTCCGTTTCGGTGTTGAGGGAAACCAATGTACGATTACACCCGTCCTGGACGGCCCGGACTACAACGTAGACGTTTCCCTTAAGGTAAAGGCCGGGGAAACGACGAAGGACTACGGTTCCTTTGTGCTGTCCGGCTCCAAAACACTCGATGCGGTGTCTGTGGGTACGGGCAGCGTTTTAGTAGAAGTGGAGGGGAGCTACGGGGTGAACGAGCTCGGCATTTCCTTCCCCGTGCGCTACAACGCTGAGTTCAACTGCTCTACTTGAAGAGCTTCTTTACCAGTTCCCTGTTGAATTCCTGCAGCTCCTTTTTTGTCATCATCCTTGTGATGTAGTGCACGTAGCCGTTAATCATTGTCGCTGCCTCTAGAAGCCCCCTGTGCAGGTCCCCCATGTCCAAAACGATTTTTTCCGGGCCGATTACCTCTATAACAGAGGGGCCGTAGAAGAACATAAAGTGCATGAGCGGCTCAAATGCCTCAAAGGAGAGTTTCACCTCTATGTACCCGGAGTAGAGCCCGTTCTCTTCGTCGTACTCGATTTTGGATATTTCTGCAGATATGACGTGCACTCCGGGCTCCTTCTTCAGGTTACGCAGCAGTTTTTCGAGGGCCTTCTTTGCAAGGGCCTCATCTATGGCCTGAGCTTCAATGACCGCGTATATCTTGATGCCCTCCACGGGCTCGAAGTCCCTTGGCTTCACCGCTTCGCGTATATTGTCGGCGAGGCGGTATTTCGGGGGGTAGCCTTCCTTGACGACGATTTTCAGCTTAATGAGCTTCTTTAGCGCGTCCATAACGTCGCGAATATCTTCGTTCAGCTCTTCCGCCAGCTCCTCAGGCGTCTTCTCACCGTTGTACAGTGCAAGTCCCACCTTTCTCTCCAGGTCTGAGAACATGAGATTAAATGAGGGCATATGTTGAAAAGGAACTTACATCATATTTTCCCATGGCCATGGACCTCAACGTCGACGCCACCGCTGCCCTCTCCGCTGCACAGGAAGTCACCCACATGGACCCCACGCTCCTCCTCGCCGGCATCGGCCTCATAGCGTTGGCAATATTCTTCATATTCTTCCTCAAGCGCGTCATTGTCAACTCCATCCTCGGTCTCATTGCGTTTGCCGTACTCTGGGCAATGGGCATAAAGCTGCCATTCCTTGCGACGCTAATCGTCTCTGTAGTCTTTGGGCTGGCGGGCGTCGGCACGATGCTCGTACTGTACTTCTTCGGGCTGCTGGGATAGAACTACGTGGAGGTGGTTCTACCATTTGTTTAAATTCTTAGTTCATTTTAGTAGCATGAAGGTCGTAGTGTGGTTTAACGAGATTGGCAAGGACGACATTGCCCTTGTGGGTGGCAAGGGTGCAAATTTGGGCGAGATGGCCCGTGCAGGTTTTCCAATACCCCCCGGCTTCGTCGTTACCGCAGACGCGTATTTCTACTTCATTGAGCAGACGGGCATAAGGGAGAGGATTGCCGAGCTTCTCAAGGACCTCGACGTGGAGAACACGGAGGAGCTGGAGAAGAGGACGGCGGAAATAAGGAAGCTCATTGAATCTACTCCCATGCTTCCAGAAATCGCTGTGGAGATAAAGAACGCTTACGCCCGCCTTGCTGAGCTGGTGGGCGCATCCGTTCTCCGTGACCCGCCCTTCGTGGCGGTCCGTTCCTCTGCAACTGCGGAGGACCTTCCCGACGCATCTTTCGCGGGCCAGCAGGCTACGTACATATACGTCAAAGGTCCGGACGCCGTTATTGAGCATGTTAAGAAGTGCTGGGCATCCCTCTTTACAGCGAGGGCGACGTATTATCGCGCGAAGCAGGGATTCGACCATATGAAGGTGGGTCTCGCAGCAGTTGTTCAGAAGATGGTTGATTCAGAGGTTTCTGGCATTATGTTTACGGCCCACCCCGTTACGGGCGAGCCAAAGATTATCATCGAGGCCGGCTGGGGCCAGGGAGAGGCTCTAGTCTCCGGCATGGTCACCCCTGACCGTTACATTGTTGATAAAAATACATTCCAGATTCTTGAGAAGCACATTGCCGAGCAGAAGGAGATGATAGTCCGGGGACCCGGGGGCGGCTCGCAGAAGGTCGAAGTCCCCCCCGATATGCGCAAGAAGCAGAAGCTACCCGACGATAAAATTGTGGCCCTTGCAAAGATTGGTGCGCAGATAGAGAAGCACTACGGCCACCCGCAGGATATCGAGTGGGCAATGGAGAAGGGGAGGCTTTACATCGTCCAATCGAGAAACATAACGACCATTGGAAAGTTTTCTGGGCAGAGTTCCCCCGAGGAAGGTGAGACGGACGCGGAGCCCATACTGAAGGGTCTTCCCGCGTCTCCCGGTTACGCAACGGGGACTGTAAAGATTATCCACGATATTTCTGAGCTGTCCAAGGTTCAGAAGGGCGATATACTTGTTACAACAATGACGACACCCGATATGGTCCCGGCGATGGAGAAGGCTGCTGCAATCATAACCGACGAGGGAGGAATGACCTGCCACGCTGCCATAGTGTCCAGAGAGCTTGGTATACCTGCAGTTGTTGGTACTGAGAAGGCAACAAAGGTCCTTAAGGATGGGGACGTTGTTACTGTTGACGCGTACAAGGGCCTCGTCTACAAGGGCGTTGTGAAGAAGGGCGGCGCGCAGGAGAAGAAAGTGGAGGTCATCCGTTCCGGCTCTGCACCTCTCATTACTGCAACGCTCGTAAAGGTAAACGTTGCCATGCCCGAGGCGGCAGAACGTGCGGCGAAGACCGGTGCAGACGGTGTCGGTCTCCTTCGCGCAGAGCACATGATTACTGCCACGGGCAAGCACCCTGCGTGGTTCGTAAAGAACAACAGGGTTGATGAGCTTGTCGAGGCAGTTAAGAAGGGAATAAGAGCCGTCGCTGAGAAGTTCTATCCAAAGCCAGTATGGTACAGGACGTTTGACGCTAGAACCGATGAGTTCAGAAACCTTGAAGGCGGTGAAGATGAGCCCGAAGAGGACAACCCCATGCTTGGCTGGCACGGCATAAGAAGGGCTCTCGACCAGCCAGAAATAATAAAGGCAGAGTTCCGGGCCATAAAGGAGCTGCGCGAGGAGGGCCTTGACAACGTGGGCATCATGTTGCCCTTCATCATTCACCCGGATGAATTGGTTCGGGCGAAGGCCCTCGCGCGCGAGGTCGGACTCATACCGCACAGGGATGTGGACTTCGGTATCATGGTGGAGACCCCTGCAGCAGCCCTGCGCATAGAGGACTTCATCGACAGGGGCATCGACTTCCTCTCCTTCGGTACGAATGACCTGACACAGCTCACCCTCGGCCTTGACAGGAACAATGCCCTCGTTCAGAAGCACTTCAACGAGATGCACCCAGCGGTGCTGGACCTCATATCCTACGTCATCGGTGTTGCCAAGGAAGCGGGTGTTGAGACGTCCATATGCGGTCAGGCAGGCTCCTATCCGCCGATGGTTCGCAAACTCGTCCGTCTGGGTATCGACAGCGTATCGGCGAACATAGATGCGGTGCAGAAAGTCAGGGAGGTCGTCTACAGGGAAGAGAGAAAGCTCATGCTGGAGGCGGCTAGAAAACGTTTATTTGAAGATTAAAAACTTCTTTTAACCACCTTTTTATTCTCCTTTTTCGGCTTTTTCTCATGAAATGTGACGCGGTAGTTCTTGCAGCGGGCAGGGGCACCCGCCTCTGGCCGTTTACGGAGACGCAGGCGAAACCAGCAATAAAAATCATCGACAGGCCAATCATTCATTACGTTCTTGACTTCCTTCAGGTAAACGGTGTCAGGAAGGTCTGCGTCGTGGTTAACCATCGGGCAGAGGACGTCATTTCAGCCGTGGAATCCTACGGAATGAAAGCGGTGTTTGTTCACCAGAAAGAGCCGAGGGGAACGGGAGACGCAGTTCTGGCGGTAGAGAAGCATGTGGGCGAGAGATTCATTGTCGCAAACGGCGATGTTCTTTTGCTTTCCAGCGTTGTGCTCCCGGGAAATTCAGTGCTTCTTGTGGACCGTCCGCATAACGGGGAGTTTGGCACCCCTGTGGTTCGGAACGGCGTTCTCGTGGATATTCGCGAGAAAGAACCCGGAAGTATGATAAACGGTGGCGTTTACCACCTGCGGGACGAAATTTTTGAATACCTCGAGGATTTGAAGCTGTCACCGCGGGGAGAATACGAGATTACCGATGTTCTGCCGCGACTTGGGCTCAGGGCTGTTAGCGTGAGGGGCGACCAGTGGCTGGATATCGGACGGCCGTGGGATTTGCTTTCTGCGGCTCGCCTTCTTCTTAACCGGATGCCCGAGCACAGAGAGGGAAGTATAGAGCCAAGGGCCACGCTCAAGGGCAAGGTAATAGTGGCGGGTAACGCGGAGGTGCGAAACGGCGCGTACATTGTCGGCCCAGCGTACATCGGCCCGGGTGCAGAGGTGGGCCCCAACGCGTATATTCGTCCTTACTCGGTTATTCAGGAGAATGCGCGCGTGGGTAACGCGGTGGAGATAAAATCATCAATTTTGATGGATGGTGCACACGTGTCGCATCTGTCGTACGTGGGAGATTCAGTTCTGGGACGCTCTGTGAACTTCGGGGCGGGGACGATTACTGCGAACCTCAGATTCGATGATAAACCTGTTTCCGGCGTTCGGAGGAAAATGGGTGCCTTTGTGGGAGACTCGGTCAAGACCGGTGTGCATGCGTCCTTCATGCCCGGTGTACGCATCGGAACGGGTGCTTGGATATTTCCCGGCGCTGTGGTGTATGATGACGTGCCCTCCGGCGCGAAGGTGAGTGGTATATATAGGGGGACAGCGTAATCTCATCATGTACTTCCGCAGACGCAGGGGAAGACCGCCCAAGGCGAAGAGAATAACGTACGACTACCGCCCAAGGGAGTTCTATGTTCAAAATGCACTTGAATCTGTCGTTTTGAACTTCTCGGAGCTTGAGGCGATGCGCCTCGTCGACTACGAGGGGCTTTCCCTGGAAGAGGCGTCTGCGCGCATGTCTGTTTCAAAGTCCACAGTATGGCGCCTTCTCCGCTCGGGGAGGAGAAAAATCGTGGACGCGCTCATACGGGGTAAGAGAATAGTAATAAAGGAGGGGTATTAATCCGCGTAGATTGTTAACCCCTCTGGAACCTTCTCCAGCTTGGTTTTTTTCACTCCGATGAGGTACTTGACGCCCTTTGCAGATGCGGCATCCACGAGGCGCTGTGTGACGATACCGTCCATGATGATTGCGTGTGCCTTTTCGATTTCTTTCAGCTGTTTCCATATCTCTCTAACGGGCACCTCTGCGACCATGTTGTTGTCCTCGTCGAGTATCCTTGCCGTTAAGGACCCCTTGAGCTCCTCGAATATTTTTATGTATTCCTCTGGTACTGGTGGCTTTTCCTCTTGCGCTTCCTCTTCTTTCCCCTTCTTTATAATCCTTTTGGCGCGTATCTTTGCCCTCTCTTTCTTTGCCTCGATATGCGCTGCGTACTCCTCTGCAGGTATCTTCTTGCGGAGGCACTTGAGGATTTCTTTCTGTGTTAGCTCCTCTACCTCCTTTCCATCCGGTGCCTTTGTTATGAAGTCCACATCTGCCTTCTGCAGCATCTCTCGTATGATGAGGTCTCCCCCACGGTCCCCATCCACGAAGAGCGTCAATGTCTTCTGCTTTGACAGCTCGATTATGGTCTTTGGCACCCTGTTGCCGTTTATGGCGATGACATTCTTTATGCCGTGCTTCAGGAGGTTCAGGACGTCTGCCCTTCCCTCCACGACGATAATTTCCTCCGCTTCGTCTATCTCAGGCCCCGCGGGCAATCTTTCCGGACCGTAGGACGTTACTTCGCTAATGCGCAGGTCGCTCTTGACCTTCTCTATGACCTCCTTTGTATCTGGAATCTCCTCGGAGAGCATCTTGTTCAGGAGCTCCTTGGCGCGCTCCACGATGTACCTGCGCTTTACATCTCTCGTGTCCTCTATCCTTTCGACTTTAATCTTCGCCTCGTAGGGGCCTACGCGGTCCACAGTTTCCAGTGCGGCACCGATAATTGCCGTCTCGACCATGCCAAGACCGGATGGAACGATTATGACACCGGTGGTCTTGCCGTTCTTGTGCTGAAGCTCGGCCTCGATTCGTCCAATCCTTCCTGTCTTCTGCAGTTCGCGCATCTCGAGCTCATCACCGAGAAGGCCCTCCGTCTGCCCGAATATGGCACCTATGACGTCGGGCTTATCGACGAGCCCCTTTACTTCTATGTTTGCGTGAATGAGGTACTTTACCGAGTCGATGTAGATTTTGCCCATTCCAATCACCTCTTCTTAAGGACTCCACAATCTTGTCCAGGTTCTCTATGTACGTAACGTGAAATATCCGGCGGAGTTTCGCCCTTGCCCGCCAGTTTACCCGTATTCCCGCGGAAATAAGGGCTGCCCCTATTTTGTACGCCAGCTGGCGCCCGGTTCGGTCAAAGTCCGTCAGTATTACTGCCCTGCGGATGCCCTTCTCCGAGAGGGCGTCTGCAAAGTCGATTATGTTTGGATACCTGTTTAGCATCTCCACGCGCAGAATCCCAAGCCGCCGTAGTGCTTCAACGTCCTTTTTCCCCTCCACGATGACAACAAAATCCGCGGAGGGGTCACTAAGCTCGTCTAGAAGCTTGTCGGCGACTTGGGTGAGCATGATGAACACCACGCGTGAAGGAAGGATGTACTGCGCCTGGTTGACCGCTTTTCATGTTTGGTCGAGCGGCCACCCTCGGCGCAGCTGATAGAATGGGGGTGGTTTATTTTTAAATGGTGAACGGTGGCTTCGGCGACTGACGATAACCCTTATTTTTATCACTGCGTATTTCATCCATGGGCTACAAAAAGGGTGCATCCGCCGAGCGGGAACTCATGCGTATCCTCTGGGAAAAGGGTGCGGCGGTCATCCGTTCTGCTGGTTCGGGCAGTTCCTACGCCCCCGACGTTGTTGCAATCATAAACGGGCGTGCCGTGGCCTTTGAGTGCAAGGCATGGAGAAAGAGCGAGCTCTTTGTCCGGCGTGAGCAGTATGAGAAGATGGTGGAGTGGTCGAGGCGTGCCAACACTCCCGTTTTCATTGCCTGGAAGTATCCGCGCGAGGGATGGTACTTCATCCCCCTCGAATACCTCGAAGAGAAGGAAAAGCACTACGGAATACGTCTGGAGGATGTCAAGCGTCTGACGACAACGATAGATGTGATTCTGGGGCGGCAGAGGGTTCTATTCTGAACGCTGCTCCTCTGGCTCTCCTCGTTCTATGCTCTCGCTCTTTATGACCGCGCGGACGTAGTCTATGAATGCCCTGACGGCCTCCAGCTCGTGGTCCGGAATGTCCTGTATCTTCCTGTTTTTGCCCTTGTACGTCAGGAGCTTTAGAAGTGCCAATCTTCTCAGTGCCGTTTTTGTGTCTATTTTTCCATCCTTCCAGTCCTTCCATATGGCGTTTGCTATGCCGTAGAACTCGGGGATGCTGTCAAGGCCCGGGTCGCCGACATCAATTACTTCCTTGCCGAGGTACTTGTATCGACGCTCCTTTTCCTCCGCCGTGAATATTTTTCCCGATTCGTGGGGGTATGCGTAGCCAGCCATGTTATTATTTATGTATAAACTCCTTTTAATCCCCCTTCTCTTCGACGAGTTCTTCCACCTGTTTCAGCCAGTCGCTGCTCTTCGGAGTAATTTTGCCCCTCTGCCACTTTGTTAGCAGCTCTACCGCCGCTCTGTGGGTGTCTGGCACCCCGCCCTTTCTCAGGAAGTTTTTCTTCATGGCGTACTCTTCTATTGTGGGCGGCCACTCCTCCGGGTTCATGGAATGGAGAACGCGCAGGAGAAGCTCCGCCGGCAGCTCGGGGTCCTCCATTCTGTTCGGGTCGTAGGCGCCTATGAGCACAAGCTTCGTCGGGTCTCGCATGGGAATTATGCCCGGCGTGTCAATCAGGTATATCTTCCGCGATATCTTTACGATTTGTTCTCCCTTTGTCCATCCCGGTATGGGTGCTGCCTGTGCCGCCGTTTTTCCCTTCAGAATGTTTATGAGGGACGATTTTCCCACATTTGCATATCCGAATACTCCGACCAGCACGGGGAGCTTTGGAGCCACGTCCTTTATTGTTCTTCTGAGGATTCGTGTTCCCCAGCGCTTCTTCGCAGAGATAAATACAGCGGGATGCCCCTTCTTCTCCAGGATTTTCTTCCAGTCCTCTGCCCATT
>CAZAKL010000010.1:0-16219 GCA_964486025.1 uncultured archaeon | reverse complement strand
GCTGGCCCCGCGCTCGCGTCAACAATGAAATGGTGAAATGAGTGCGGGGGCTGGGATTCGAACCCAGGAAGGCACTAAGCCACCGGACCCTGAATCCGGCCCCTTTGGCCGCTCGGGCACCCCCGCAGGTCAAATGCTTTGCCCTGTCGCCGCCCTGTCTTCAGCGCTGCGCGCCTCGACAGGCCATCACCGGATGTGCGTAGGGTCGCAGACCCTACCCGCGTTAGCGTCGACCGATATGGCGGTCGTTGGGCACCCCGCACCAGCTCCTATGCCCTCCCGCAGGGAGCATACCAATATCTTATACAGAACTTTAAAACACTTCCTGGCAGATTTTTGGCATGCAAAGGAAGAGCGTGTTCCTTCTTTGGCTGGCGGTGATATTCCTTGTGGGCCTTGCATCACGTATATACCTCGCGAAGTACACATACATATTCGGTTTCGACTCCTACTGGTTTGCTCGCATGACGTCATATATAATCCGTTACGGGCATCTCCCCCCTTACGACCCCCTTGCATTCAGGGGCTTTGAACCTGTGCGTACCCAATGGGAGCTGTCCATGAACTTCCCTGCTTGGGCGTATAAGCTCATATACGGTGACGCGTACGTCCGTCAGAACTTGCTCGAGGTCTTTAAATGGATTTCAGCTCTCTTCGGTGCTTTCGGCTCCGTTATAGCGGCGCTTCTGGGTTTTGCACTTGCTGGACCCCTTGCAGGTGTTCTTACTGGATTTTTCGCCGCTACGAATCCCGGTTACGTATACAGGACTCTTGGCGGGTTCTACGAGGATGATGCGACGGCATTCCTTATCGTTCTCGGCGTTCTTTTCTCCATGCTTGCCTATTCTGCTAAGGACAGAAAGAAAACTGTTGTATGGGCTGCTCTTTCTGCCATAACGCTTCTTCTTTCAGCGATTTCTTGGCAAGGATTCTACATCATTCCCTATTCTACCTTCGTTTTCGTTGCTCTCTGGATTGGTTACCACGCCGCCGTGTTTCTCTCCCGTTTTATGCGTTCTGACGTGGTTAGGAAATACGAGCCATACTTCGTTATTGGTGTTTCAGCCCTTGCGGCAGCCATCGGCGGCGCATTTGTTAAGTTCCTCGCCATGAAGGAAGCTGCCGACGCGCTCTATTTGACGGGCTCACTGTCTATGACCACCGTGTACACACTTGCTATCAGCTATTTTTCCGTTGCTTTTTGGGGCATATTCGCCGCCACAGCTGTTCTTGCGCTCCGCAGAAGGGATGCGAGGTACGGATGGATTGCCGTGGGTGCTGCAGCCCTTGCGCTGTTGACCGTGCTTTCTGCCGCTAACCGCGATTTCATTCTCACGGTAACCGTGCCAGACGGGACAGACTCAACGCTGAAAATCTCTCTGGGTTCCTACGGAGCGGCACTCCTCGGCTCTGCCCTTATTATTTTGGTGGCACAGCTGGCAGGGGCGCTGGCTGCATTTCTCTTCCCCGATAGAAACGACGGGAAGTTCCGCCTTGACTGGAAGGTGCTTGCCGTTGTCCTAATCCCCCTCGCCTTTGCAGCGCTCTCCTGTCCTATAAACGGGTATTGCTGGCACACCGTCGTTACAAACGTTATCGCAAAGATTCTCTTCCCGTCCGGGGTGCATGGGTCGGCAGGGAGCCTTGTGAAGCCACATCGTGGGTTCATAGAGCCACTTACCAGTGGTCCGATGTCCCGCATAATAGGCGAGGAGACAACAGGTTTCATGAACTGGCCCGCCAAGTACGGTGTTCTCTTTGTTCTGGTGTTTTTCTCCATTCCGTTCCTTGCCTACCGCATTCGCGACGACAGGCGGTACCTTTTCATACTTGCGTGGGTGGCGCTCACGTGGTGGGCAGCATGGTATAAGCTCAAATTTGCGTACTACTTCGGCGTTCCCGTTGCCGTTGCATCCGCGGTTATGCTTGCGGATATGTGGTCAATTGCACGGGGGATTAGTAAAAGGGTCGCTGCGGTGTTTGCCGCTGTGCTCCTCATCATTTCTGTGTCCATGGCCGCGACGGGTATCTTCCACACCGTGTCGAAGGTGCCCACCCTTATCACAGATTCCGAGGCAAAGGAGATGTACCCCTTCGGCGCGAAGTCCGCCGAGGACTACATAGAGCTCTTCCAGTGGATTGAGGCGAACACGCCGGAGGACGCAAACCTCCTCAACTGGTGGAGCATCGGCCACTGGCTGACGTTCTTTACTGAGCGCGGTGTGATGACGGACAACACCAACGCGCGCATCGAGGCGGACTTTGAGGCGGCCCAGTTCTTCCTGTTTGACGAGAATGCTGCTTACGAGATTGCGAGGAAGCGGCACATGAACTATGCAATTGTAGAGTCGTCCCTCCTCTGGGGTGCCCCCTCCCTTGCGATATACGCGTACGAGATACCGAGGCTTTCCGACCCGCGCCTGAAGAATTACTACGTCTTCACCGTGAGCTGCTCCCCTTCTACCAGTCCAATGTACAAGGGGCGGTACATCTGCTTCGATAATCACGGTACGCTTGTCAGCGTGGTGGACGCGAAGGTCTTTGAGACGATTCCGTTCTTTGCACCCGGTTTCTACCAGGATACGAACGGTGCCGTCAAGCTGAAGATTGGAGACTCGCAGTACGTTGTCTACAGGGCAGGTCAGCGGACAGTCAACGGCAAACCGGTTACAGTATTGCTTGCACTTACACCTGCGCTTAACGACTCAACGCTTGTTAAGATGCTGCTCCACGCGCCGATGAAGCACTTCAAGTACCAGTGGACGAGTGAGCATGGAGAGGTGCTCGTGTATAAAATAGAATGAAATGGGGAAGAATTAGTTGTTCAGTTGTTCTTCTTATCCTCTTTTTTAGCCTTTTTGCTTGCTCTCGCGCGCCGTTTCCTTCCAAGCGCTGCCTTTCTTGCCTTCTCGCGGTGGCGCTGGTCATCCCTTGCAATTCTTTTCCTCCAGTCGGCGAAGGAGATTCCGCGGTGCTTCGCACAGGAGATGCACACATATATCTTTTCCTGCGCGATGCCCACGTACTGAACCTCTACGTTTTCCGGAAGCCAGGACGGCCTCTTATACAGGGGAACTGCCTTGTCCTTTGGCACGCGCCGCCCACAGAAGGCGCATGTTACATAGGTAATCTTGCTCATACTCCACCCTCCTTGAATGAATAAAAACTCCTCCGCACCTTTTTTAAACGTGGTATCGTGGCAGACAGTTGAGATTGTCCCTCTCCGCAGGGCAGGGCGCTGGCTTGTCGGTGTTGCTGTGCAGGAAAACGACGAGGGCCGGAGGCGCTTGAAGATATTCAAGGGTCGCATAAAGGACGATGGGCGGTACGAGGTTCTTTACAAGGGGAAGAGGGTCCGTTTTTCCCTTTCTCAGCGCCTGAACATTCCATCTCAAAGGTACTGGGAATGGCTGAAGTCAGAGGTCGACCCGCTGGTTCGCAAATATCTCTCGGTGGAGAGCAAGGAGGAAGAGAAACATGGAAAGCAGGGACCGACAATCCTTGACTTTGCCGGGATGGATTAACTACCGCAATCGGCACATGGGCAAGTATCTCGAGGCGAAGAAGCGGGGAGCTGTCGATGTTCCCATCGTCCCGCTTCTCGATGTTATTAATGCAAACCCACACTACGTAACGACTTCTTCCTGCTCCGGTCGTGTTGTTCTCCTCGCCACGTCACGGAACGAGAAGAAGGGCGAATCTTACTTCTACGGAAAGTGGCACCGTCCCGTGCTGTTTGATGAGGTCTGGCCGCTGGTGGAATCTTTCAGGGGTGAGATGCTCTGGTTCAAGGTGGACCCCTTCATACTTCATGTTGCCGCAGACTCTTTGGGCGCTGCGTTGCATATCATCTCCCTCGCGAGGTCTGCGGGCATAAAGATAGCTGGTATCCAGTCGGCGGACAGCGAGAAGTACCACGTGGAGATTCGGGGCATCGATACCGTTGCTACACCCCTTTACGATGGTGAGCTCTTGGTGGGCGAAGGGTACGTTGCAGCTCTTGTCCGTGTTGCCAATAGGAAGATGGTCCGCAATGCCCGGCGCATTGCGCGTTTCTTTGACGCTGTTTCTACTGGGTTGTAGTGTTATTTTTTCGCCACATTTTTATTGTCCCCAACCGTAATCTTTTTGATGCGGGTTCAGTATGCTGCACTTGCGCTCGGTTTCCTTGTAGTCATCGCGTTCGTCGTTGGCAGGCTCTTCGCATTTGTGGGGCTTCTCCCCCACGTTGGTTACGTTCTAACTGGTGCGCTCTTTGGTACTGGGCTCCCTCTATCCGAAAAGGGCTACCTTTTCATCTACGGGCTCGTATTTTTGCTCGCGTATCTTGGATACATGGCGTCCAGCAGGCGAATATTCTCTGCGCCCCTGCAGCTGTTCTTCGTCCATCCGATTCGCGTGGTAATTGGCTTTACACTGTTCTTTACCGCTCTTTACTTTGCAGGGATTGATGTGGGGGCTGCGCTGGTCGCTGCGGTGCTCCTTTCTACGTCGTCGGCACTTGTAGTTCGCTGGGGAAGGAGCGCATCCTATGCCCTTATCGAACAGTCAATCCTTGCCATGGATTCGCTGATTTCTGCCCTTGTTTTGCTCTACGTTCTTGAGGTGCCGTTCTCATCCGTTGCCCTTGCGGCTTTGGCATATCTTGTGCTTCTCTACTTCCCCGGGCCTATGGTTAGTGCGCTCGTGTTTCTTGCAGCTACAGTCCTTGTTCAATACGGATACATGGGGTACTACGCACTTGCATTCGTCTTCGGCGTCGTTTTCCACCACCTTATATATGACCTCCGTTTACAGTGGGCAGAGGGGGCAATACAGGATATTATTCCCATAGTTTTTCTTGTGGCAATTGGTTCATGGGCAGGATTGTCGTTTCCTCCGGCTGCCGGCATTTTCCTTCTGCTTATCGCGTTTCTGAGCATTCTCCAGAACTTCATTTCTCTCGTTATACTCGCACCCATTTTCGGGGTATCTCCGAAATCAGGGGCACACATCTTGGCGCGGACGTTTGGTCCCTCTGAGGCAGCCCTTTTCGCATTTGCCATAATTAATGGCCAATCTGCCTTGAGCTTGGCGGTTTTTTGGTTCTATGTTGTTGCACTTGCGTTTTCTTCCTTTGTGCGGACAGAGAAGGATGCGGAGCATCTGCTCTCCCTGCTCTTTCCGAAGAGTTTGTTTGCGACAATCGAGCGTCTTGAAACGGCCTACGCGTCTCTGTTTTTGCGTCACCACGTGGTATTCTCCAGTGCGTACCGGCACCGCATGCTCTCCCTTTCCCGAAAAATGCTTGGGGCGATGGTGCTCCTCACTCTCTCCGCGTCTTCCCTTGTATATTTGGTGTTTGCCCACGGTCTGTCCCACCGTGCTTTGTGGATATTCTTTGCAGTTGCCGTTTTTGTAGTTTCTCTCCTGAAGGTAATACAGTGGTATGTGCAGTTTTACGAGGAGACAATCTTTTTCATATCCGACCATGCGTACGGCGGGAAGCTCCGTCCGGGAAAAAGCCCGTACTATGTGGTTGGAGGATTTATTCTTACATTGGCAGGTTTTGCCGCGATTCCCGCATCGATTCCGCTTGCAAACCTTATACTTCTCTTCTTCGCGCTTATCGTGCTGAATGTAGGTCTTTACGTACTGCTCAGCTCATATGCTTCCCTGTATAACGAGTTTATGAGAAAAAGGGTGTATTGATTACAGCACGGCAAGAACGAGAAGCAACGCTCCGAAAATACCCAAAAATACCAGTACCTTGTATGTTTGCCTCGTGGCGTAGTACGTTATGCCCGCAAATGCCCCAAGAGTTGCTGCAGAGAGGAGATTCCCATTCATTGCGCCCAATGCAAGGTTCTTTGCAGTAACTGCCAGCCCGGTCAGCACTCCTTCCATGTGTGCCCCGTTGTTTACTGCATACGCCAGGGCAGCCGAGATGACGCCGAATGTGGCTGCGTAGAGTATAGCATCCACTATAATTTCGAATCCCTTCACAGTATCACCTCTTATTTGCTCGAGAACCTACCATTAATGTCTGTTACCCTTAAAAGCCCTGTGGACGACAGCAACGCTTTTAACGGCGTATGCGCGAGCTTTATAATGGTTGTCCGACGTATGGTCGAATCTTTTATTACCTTTGCTTTTCATTTTTGACTGCGGGTCCGCAGCCTAGGGCCAGATGCTCTGGCCGCACGCACATTCGGGATGTCCTCTCGAGCGGCGAAGCCGCGAAGAGGGGACGGCACAGGTAAATGCAGTGTCCTTGAAGGGTCCGTAGCCTAGTCTGGATATGGCGGCGGCCTTCTAAGCCGCAGGTCCCGGGTTCGAATCCCGGCGGACCCATGCAGACCGCGGGGAGGGGCACATCCCCTCCCCTCAGTCTCGCCCGTCCTGATCCCCTCCCCTGTATCGCTTTTCGCTACAATTTCTATGATCCTCTGCACATTTCATTCAATCCATTTGACATCAACTTGATCCGTTCTGAACTTGGGATTGACGGGTTCCTCCAGCGGCGTGGTCATCCCTGCCCTGAGCATGAGCAGCCCGGTCCAGGCAATCATTACTCCGTTGTCTGCCGCGTATCTCATGGGGACTACATGGAGCGAGGCGTCGTGCTCTTCTGCCATTAACCGCATAATCTCCTGGAGGCGCTTGTTGGCGGCAACTCCGCCCACAAGGAGCACCTCTTTCTTCTCAGTGTGGGCCAGAGCGCGCTCCGCCACTTCTGCCACCATTGAAAACGCCACTTCTTGGAGTGAATATGCCACATCCTCTACAGGGTGCTTTTCCACTGCTCTCACCGCCGCCGTGTACAGTCCGGAAAATGCGAGGTCGGACCCCTTGACAGTGTACGGCAGGTCCACGAAGTTTTTTCCTCGCTCTGCCAGTTCTTCTATCTTTGGACCTGCAGGGAATGGGATGCCCACCGCTCTTCCCCATGAGTCCAGAAGGTTCCCCAGCCCTATGTCCAATGTCTCCCCGAAAATCCTGTAACGCCCGTTTGCGAGTGCTATAATCTGCGTGTTCGCCCCGGACAGGTATACAACGAGCGGGTCCTTTACATTTCCTACGAGCTTTCCTATCTCTATGTGTGCTATACAGTGGTTTACCCCCACCAGCGGCTTTCCATACCTCTTCGCCAGGAACCGGGCAACGATTGCTCCTGTTCTCAGACAGGGGCCCAGCCCCGGGCCAATGGAAAAGGCAATCCCGTCAATGTCCTTTATGTTCACCTCTGCCTCGCGAAGGGCAGCCGCTACAATCTCCGCCCCCCTTTCGCTCATCATCTGCGCCGCTTCCCGGGGGCGGATTCCACCCTCCTTCGGCCGGTACTGTATGCGCTGGTCTGCAAGTATGTTTCCTTTGTCATTAACGATGCCTACACCAAAGGTGTGCGCTGTTGATTCAATGCCTATGACAATCACGAAGAAATAGAGGGGGAATGAGAATAAAATTACTCCTTCTTCTTGAACTCCGTGTAGCCGCAGCGCCCGCAGTGCCAGCGGTCCTTGTGCTCCGCGAGGAAGACGCCTGGTCCGCATTTGGGACACGTCTTGCCAAGGCGCACGAGCTTGCCATCTTCTACCTTGTACTTCTTATACTTGTGACTGGGCTTCCCCTTCGTTTTCGGCATTCTCGCTCACCACCTGGTTCTTCTTTATCTTATGCTCCGGCTCAATCTTCCTCAGGTACTCCTCATCCTTGTAAACCTTGACGTATACCTCTGCTTCCGGGCTGCCTGCGATTGTTTTTATTTTGTCGATGATGATGAGCTTCTCATCGGCGCCGAGCTCCGCGGCAAGGCGGGTCTTTAGCTCGGCGCGTCTTGGCGTCTCTTTGCCCTTGACGGTTACCCACAGTTCCTTCCTACCCAGCAGGACGTTTTCCCTTTCAGACGCGATTTTGATTTCCATGAAATCACCTTGCAACCTTTATTGCATAGGGGCCTGGAATCTTCGCGTTGATTTTCTTTGCGACTTGGGAGTTTTCGGGGTCGATGACGATGATGTACCCCCTCCAGAGCTTAGTGAAATCCTCCGAGCCGCAGTTGGGGCACTTATCCGCCTTCACGTCGACGAGGTATCTGCAGTTCCTGCAGGCTTTGTAAGTCACCCTTGCCATTACGCTCCCTCCTGTGCTGCCTTCTTCTTATCCTCTTCTATCCATTCCCACTTGCCAAGCCCTGGTTGGCGCATGGTCATGCCTATTTTCGTGTCGGCGATGGAGTTCCGGATGGCCACGGTCACTATGCGCGCACGCACATTGTCTCCTATCTTGAGCATGCGCTCTGTTTCCTTACCTATAAACGCGGGGATGGACGGGTCGTAGCGTACGAAGTCATCCATGACCTGTGAGACGTGGACGAGGCCGTCCATGGGTCCCACGCGCACGAACGCGCCGAACTCTGTGATATCTGTAACGTACCCGTCGACTACCTCCTGGACAAGCGGCTTGTACGCGAGGACTTCGAAGACAGTATCTACGTAGACGCCACCGTCCCCCCAGATAATCTTGCCTTCCCCCGTTTCTTTAACTTCCGTGACTGCGATAACGACGCCGATGTCCTCGTCTACGACCCCCTCGTACATCTCCTTTAGCTCTGCGAGGACCTCCTTCTTTAAATCACCCTTTAGGCGGTTGGGGGGGACGCGGACCGTATCCCGAATCACGTATTTGTAGAACATGTTGAATCACTCAAATTTCTTTTTGTACAGCTCAATTGCCTCCAGTACCTTCCTTTTTGCATCCTCCGCGCCTTTCCAGCCAATGATTTCCGTTTTCTTGCCCTGTAGGTCCTTGTAGTGCTCGAAGAAATGGGCAATCTCCCTGAGGATGTGCTCGGGTATGTCCTTGATGTCCTTTATGTCCTTGAAGCGTGGGTCCTCTGCGGGAACGCAGAGAATCTTCTCATCCTTGTCGCCGGAGTCAATCATCTCAAGCATGCCAATGGGGCGAGCCTCTATGAGGACGCCGGGGTACGTGGGCTCATCCATTATAACGAAGGCGTCCAGCGGGTCCCCATCCTCGCAGTACGTCCTCGGGATGAATCCGTAGTCGTAAGGGTAGTGGAAGGGTGAGTACAATACGCGGTCGAGCTTGATGAGGCCCGTTTTCTTATCATATTCATACTTGTTGCGGTGCCCCTTTGGAATCTCAATGAACACATTGACGACTTCAGGAGCGTCCTCGCCCGGTGATACCTCCTTCCAAACGTTCTGTACCATATCCATCGCCTCCAGAAAGTATACAGGAATAATTGACGGCGAAAGTTTTAAGATATAGGACGCATCTTCTTCCGTGACACGCGGTTCGAATTACATTACCCCTGTGCTTTTCGTGGCGATGGGCCTGGTGCTTGTGTACCTGTTCTACGTGTTTTCTCAGAATACTGCAGCGGACGCGCTTTCCCGCTCCGGTTCTGACGTTTTCTCTGCCGTGAGCACCGTTCCCGTATCCATCGTGTACGCCGTTGGGGACTACAACGATACGACGGGCCAGGCCCATGTCTGTGTAGGTGTAAGGGCGGTGTCTCGCTCCGTGGAGCTTACGGGCGTCACGATTGTCGTTAAATCCACCTCCGGAGTTGTACTTCACACGGTGGATGGCGTAACTGGCAGCTGCTCTGTGCTGTCGGAGGACAACGCGTGCAGATTTTGTATCGATGCTCCTCTGCGCCCCGGGGAATACCTTGTTGAATTTCAGTGTCCCCGCTGCATCACCACGTCAGGGCACCTTATTGTCCGTTAGAACAGTTCCAGCCGGTTCATCTCCCTCATCGCTATGACCCGTCCGCCGGCTTCCCAGACGCGCCTCTTCAATTCCCTATCATTTGTTGCTATAATCGCGCCCTCCTTCGCGAGCCGTACCAACTCTGAATCCACGGGTCCGTCACGGTCGATGATTTCCGCCCTGTTTATATCCAGCAGTTTCTTCGCCAGCGTTACGTATTTTTTCTCCTTCACGCCCTGTTTCGCTATTTTGTCGAGCTCTCTTATGGTCCCCTTCAGAACGACGATGCGGGCATTCGGAACGAGGCGACGAATCTCGGAGAAGATGTCTATGCCAAATTGAAAGGGAACGAGGAGCATGTTCGTGTCCACTGCGACGATGGGCCTCACTGCACCACACCGTATCCGACGAGGCGCCACCTGTTTCCTATCCTTCGGCTTACCGCGATTGTTGTGCCCTCCGGCACCGTTACCGGTCTTTTCGTGCGTATCGTAAGCTCGTCGCTCTTGGCGGACACCACGATGCCCGCGGCAGGCATTGTACCGATTGCCAGCGCGAGCATCTCCTGGAACTTGAACGGGGTGTGCTCCACCTTCTGTACCTTTCTTTCAAGCTCGTGATACTCCATCGTGAACTCTGTCGTTGGCTCCGGAAGCGTTCCTGGCTTTGCAACGATTTGGCCCTTCATCTTGTCCCCCTTTGCGTACGCTGGGTCAATCTCAGTCCCTATTGCTATTAGTCCACCGGGTCTTGCCTCTTCAAGAGAATCCGTCCCTGACGAGAGAGACACGACCTCCGTGATTATTGGCTCACCGTCTGGACCGGGAGAGATTTCCACCTCGTCCCCCACGCGGACGACACCCTGCTCTATGGAACCGCCAAGAACACCGCCCTTTATTTCCTCTGGCGGCGTTCCCGGTCTGTTGACATCGAAGGAACGTGCAACCCACATCTTGAAGGGCTTGGACTCGTCACGCTCAGGTGTGGGCAGATAAAGTTCCATGGCCTCTATGAGCGCATCCACGTTTATCTTATGGTGTGCAGACGTTGGAATGATGGGCACGTCCTCGTAGCCATACTTTGAGAGGAATTCGCGTATCTGCTCGGCGTTCTTCTTTGCCTCTTCCTTCGAGACGAGGTCAACCTTGTTCTGCGCGACTACGATGTTCTTCCTTCCCGTTGCGGTAAGGGCGAGGAGGTGCTCTTCAGTCTGGGGCTGTGGACAGGGCTCATTCGCAGCTATGACGAGAACTGCGCCGTCCATGATTGCCGCCCCGGAAAGCATTACGGCCAGAAGCGTTTCGTGACCAGGGGCGTCTACAAAGGAAACCCTTCTCAGGACCTCCCAGTCAGGGGAGTACCCCGTTGTGTATGCCTCGGGCGGCTCCTTTCCAGGAATCTTGGAGAATATGGCGTCGGCGTAGCCCAGGCGTATGGAGATTCCCCTCTTTAGCTCCTCGGAGTGCGTGTCTGTCCACTGACCGGTAAGGGCATACGTTAGAGTGGTCTTTCCGTGGTCGACGTGCCCTATCATGCCTATGTTAACCTCAGCTTGCTTGGGCTTCTCCTTCGCCGCCACCGAATATCTCCTCCAACTTCTGCTTACCTTCCTTCACAATCTTGAGGTTGAGCTGAGCGATGTCCTCCGCGACCGTGTTGCCGCGGACCGTTTTCCTTCTTCTCTCGCCCTTGTATTTCAGGCTCTTTTTTCGTATGCCCGGTCCGGAACCAATGAGCACGGATTTTCTACCCGTTCCGTGGACGTCTGGCCTCATCGGGAAACCATCCTTGTCCGTACCACCGCGGATGACTGCGACATAGCCGGAGAGCCCGATGGGTGAGAGGTCTACTTCGTCACCAATTTTCTTGCCTATGAATATCTGCGCTTCCTCGTCGCTAATCTCTTTCTGGTATGCCTTCCCCGTCTTTGGGTCGGAAATGACGAGTTTCATGGCTATCCCTCCTACCTACGAATTTTGGGGGAACGTTTTAAATGGTCATTCCCCCGTATTGCTTCATGGATGCCCGGCGCATAGTGCGCAATGTTCTCCGCGAATACTCAGCGTTATTCCGCATGCTCGAGGAGTATGATCGCTCCGTTCTGGTGAGACCTCGTGATTCCTCGGGAGTTGCAGCAGATCTGGAATGAGTGTGCGGCCGCCGGGAGGATAAGTGAGGAGGAATTTGTCAGAATAGTCAAGGATTCTGTGCGGTGATCATTCCCCCTCCTCGCCCCGCTTCTTCTTTACCTCCATTATCTCCTGCAGGAGCTCGACGTAGGAATCGGGGATGAGGTGGCGGTTTCTCAGCAGGGTGCGTATGTGGTCGTTTGGCACGTCCGTGTAGAGGATGTCTCCCTCGAATATGTGGCGCCCTACTAGGGGCCCTTGTATCGCCACTGCTAGCTCATCTCCCTCGTGGGCCTCGTCTACACTCTTCCTATCCTTCTGCATGCCCTTTATGGTGCCCACTGGCTTCCCGTCTTCTCTCATGACTGGATATTTGGGCTTGATAACGCCTGCGAGCACGCGAACGCCCACGATTGCCGGGTCACTCCTTCTGAACACGTATCCTGGGAGTATCTGGAACTTACCCGGCAGTATGAGCTTTGAAAGCTTTTCTTTCTTCTCTCTTTCCCTTTCTTCTTCTCTCCACTGTTCATAGCGCTCCAGAATACGGTAGACGACGTTTTCCTTGATTATCGGTACTCTCAGTCGGAAGGCCTCCTCCCCGACGCCTGGCTCTAGCCCCACGTTGAATGCTATGATTACACCGAGGTATCTGTCCTTCTGCCGGACGACGTCCGCTTCCATGACGTCCTTCTTGCTCACATTGCCTATTTCCGCCTTCTTTACGGGGTAGCCGTGCTCCTTCAGTATGCGCACGAGCGCCTCGAGGGACCCCAGGGTATCTGCTTTTACGATGAGGCCAATCTCGTCTGTGTCGAAGGATATGCTCTCGAGCTCCTTCTGGAGCTTCTCCAGCGCTTTCTTTCTGTCTTCTTCATTTCGGACGACAATGACTGGGGAGCCGGGGAGCGCGTCGTCTATGTCCGGCGCGGCAATTTTTATACCTGCGGCGGCGTGTACTTCCTCCACCCCCCGGAACTTGTCCCTCGGGTCTCTTATCTCGTCCAGCGGCTTCGGTTTTAGCAGCGCACGTATCCTTGTCTCCTTCGGTCCGTTCTTGGTGCCAAAAATGATACGGTCACCCCTCCGCATGACACCGTCGTAGAGAATCGTTGTCAGGGTCGTCCCTATGCCTGTTTCCTCCTTGACTTCGAGTATGACCCCCTTGCCCGGTGCATTTTCGTCGATTTCAAGGCGCTTCTCAAGGTATTTTTGGGCGAGACCAGCTATGTACAGGAGGAGCTCGGGAATACCCTCCCCCGTCTTTCCCGATGTGGGTATGATAACAATCTGCTTTGTGAAGTCGGTAACGCGGTCGTACCGCTCAGAGTCGAAACCATACTCTGCAAGCGACGCCACAATTTGATAGATTTTCATGTCCAGGTCCTGAAGGACATCCTGTCTCTGCCTTTTGAGCGCAAGGGTAATTGGTTCGTCCTCCTTGCTCTGCCAGCCCGTTATTGCGTCCACCTTGTTTGCGGCGACGATGAAGGGAACCTTGTACGTCTTGAGAATCTCTATGGCCTCGTGTGTCTGTGGCTGGAAGCCCTGATTCACATCCACAACAAGAACTGCGATGTCTGCAATGCTTCCCCCGCGCTTGCGGAGATTCGTGAATGCCTCGTGCCCAGGCGTGTCAATGAACAGGAGTCCGGGGATTTTGAACTTTATTGGAAACATCTTTGCCAGCGGTTTGGATATTTTCTCGATAACGTCTATGGGCACTTCCGTTGCACCTATGTGCTGGGTGATTCCCCCCGCTTCCTTCCTCTGAACGCTTGTTCTCCTTATTCTGTCCAGGATTGTCGTCTTCCCGTGGTCAACGTGGCCCAGAACGGTGACTATGGGCTGGCGTATCTTCATAAGCATCACCCGAATAAGAAGAAGGGAATGGAAGTGTTTTTATGCTACTTCAGGATATTTTATTATGCGCGCCCAGGCCGACACCCTCGCCACCGTTCTAATTGTCTCTATTCTCCCCGTTCTTCTCTTCTCATCCCTCAGCTTTTTCCAACCCGACGGCTACGGCCATGAGGTGTTTCTATGGGCAGTAAGTACAATGCTTCGTGCTAATGCTCTTCGTAGAGAATCAGCCCATACTTTCTGAAGCGCTCGAAGTGTTTGCGGTTCCTTGTCCAAAGCGGTAGGCGATTGGCGATTGCAATCCCGGCGATTACGATGTCGGCATCTGGAATGATTGCGCCCCCCTTCTTCAGATCCTGCCAAATCTTAGCGGATATCTTTATGGATTCAGGGGTTTCGCTTAGAACTACAAAATTTTCTGTTAAAATGCTTGCCGCAGTATCAACGTCCCTTGCACCGCGTAGGAACTCGTAGAGCGTGATGGTTGTTATGGCAAGGGGTTCTTCAGGGATTTCTTCGGTGTCCTTCATGAGTTCGATGAGAACGTTTGTATCGACTATGATCATCTTGCCCAGCTCTCCGCTCTCTTTATTTTCTCGACATCGACAATCTCGCCCAATTTTTTCAGGTCATCCTTTAGCTTTTCTCTTTTCAGTTCGGCGAGTTCCCTGAGGAACTCATCCCACGTTTTCTTGCCCTTCAGTGGTTCGAGCATCTTCCTCGTCTCGGGCCGAACGGGTATTGTGGTAATTGCGGCCATGATTATAATTAGGTCAAAAGAGGTAATAATAATATGGGGGGTCAGAACTCCCCCAGCATCTCCTCGTAGAGCGTGGTGTACTCTGGATAAAGCTCGTCCTCCGAGAAGAGCTCCTTTATCTCGCGCTCTGCGCCTTCGCTGTCTGAGGCATGCACGACGTTCATTATTGCCCTCGTCTGCGTGTTGGCGAAGTCATAGTCGTCACAGGCGAAGTCGCCCCGAATGGTCCCTGGTGCTGCGCGGGACGGAGCGGTATCACCCACGATTGCCCTCACCTTGCCTATCGCCTTGGGTCCCTCTATGACCATGGCGACGATGGGAGCACTCGTCACGTAGCGCCTCAGGGCCTCCAGGACTGCTTTACCGTACTCTTCCTCGCTCCACGGGAAAGCCTTGCCGCTCTCGAGGAACGCCTTCTTTGCCTTTGCGCCAATCTTTGGCGCCATTTCATCTGGATAGTGCTTTTTCGCCCAGTCTTCGCCGAGCCAGACCATTTTCAGGCCAATAATCTTTAGTCCTGCCTTCTCTATGCGGGAAATTACCTCTCCAATGAGTCCCCTCTTTACACCGTCGGGCTTGACGAAGAGAAGGGTTCTCTCAATGCCCGGCTTCTTCTTTTTCCTCTTTCTCTTGCTGGTTTTCTTCGCTTCCGCCTTTTGGCTGGACATCTCTGCCTTTGTTATCTCGTAGAGTCCCTTGAGGATGCCGTAGAGCGCTTCGATTTCATCGTTCGCGTCGCGGGAAAAGCGTATGTCGTACTTTTCCCTGAGCTCCTTTGCTATAGAAAGAAGCTCGGCATACATCTTCCTGCGGTCTGCCTCTGGGGGTAGGAATACGGTTGGCATGCCCATCACCCGTTACTACTGAGAATTAGTTACAAAGGAGGTAAATAAAAAGGGGTAAGTTTACTTTGCGCTGGCAGTTTTCTGACGCTCTTCCTTTGCGATGCGGTATGCCTTGGTCCATTTTATCTTTCTCGGGTTCCTGCCGAGGCGGTAGTTTGCTAGGCACTTGTGTGAGCAGAAGTAAAGTACCTTTCCATCGTTCAGGACGAGCATGATGCCCGTCCCTGGTTCTATCTCCCTTCCGCAGAAAGAACACTCGACCATGCTATCACCGTGCCTTGATTTCCTTTGCTTCGTGGCGTGTGGACAGCAGTATCACTATATCCCCGACCTTAACAGGCCCCAGAACGTTTCTGCGCAGCACTCGTCCCTTCTGTGGTCCCTCGAGTATCTTAACCATCACCTGTGTGACTTCTCCGTGGACACCCGTGCGCCCCACGATTTCAACGACCTGGGCGGGTGTCCCCCTGCCCTCTTCTTCCGTCATGGCTCATCACTTCTTTATGCTCTCAATCTGCTTGACGATGTCCGCCACGAGATCCTTTGCCTGACCGAGGTCGACAAGTGCCACGGCAGCTGCAGAAACCTCTATGCCTGCGGCGGATCCGAGCTCCTTCTTGGACGGAACATACGCGTAGGGAATGCCCTTCTCCTCGCAGAGGATGGGAAGGTGCATCACAATCTCTTCAGGGTCGACATCTTCTGCGATGACCACGAGCTTTGCCTGGCCGCGCTCAACGGCCTTTGTCGTCTCGTTTGTACCGATTCTAACCCTCCCGGTATCGCGGGCAACCCTAACTGCCTCGAGAACCTTGTCCGCAAGTTCCTTTGGCATTTCAAACCTCACGTAACTCTTGGCCATAAAAGCACCTCCACCCGGTCATCGGGCTAAGAAGTTTGGA
>CAZAKL010000009.1:15864-18697 GCA_964486025.1 uncultured archaeon | reverse complement strand
GCTTTCCGCTCTCCTGCGGGGTTGACTCCTGGCCGCCCACATCAGACCCGAGCGTTGAGCATGAAAACTCGGATCCTCATAACCTGTCGCCGCACGTGGACACCTTCGATCATCCCGGGCATCCGCCCTGTCCCGGGCAACGCCCGTGCGGCAATACAGTTGTAGTATCGTTGCGTTTAAAAGGGTATCGAGATGCATTCCCAAAGCTTTTTATCCCTTGTTTGGAATCTTCACGGCGAAACCTATATATTATTCCTTTTCGATCTTTTGCCGTGGCGGTGATGGGGGAACTTAGAACTCGCATGGAACACGGCGAGGTTGTGCGATCCGTTCACGAGCTGCTTCACAGGGAGTTGCATCGTGGTAGGCAGGATCCGCGTCTCTTTGGTCGGCTTCCCCGAACGTTTCAGCGTGAGCGCATGGGTTCTACCACCGAGTTTAGTGTGGGCTTTGGGGAAGGCCGCTGGGTACGTGTACGTATCCATGCCGAGCCGCCAGGTTCTCGCCTTGTTGTGGAGCACGAGGGCGCGGAGAACCGCGCGCGGTATCTCTTGGAGCTCCTCAGGAAGATGCTCTCTGCCCGCTCCTGAGCTGCCGCCAAAGCCGTTCCACGCGCTCTCGCGTCACATAGTCGTGGTGCCTGTACCCTCCACCCATGGATTTCGGTATGTGTAGTAGCTCATGGATGATAACCTTTTCCTTCTCTGCTTCCGACAATCGGTCGAAGCGCTCTGCAATCACTTCTACCACGTAGTGCGCAGGAATGCCCAAAGCCTTTTGGAAGACCTTCGGCAGGCCGGAAACTCGTGCGATCGCCCGGGATTTTGATCCGTATGTTCTAATGAAGTGGATTCGGGAGAAGTCGAGCCAGTTCATTCTCAATTTTTCCGCAATCTTCCGCGCAAGTATCTCAACGTCTTTAGCAGGTTCGTATCGCATGATGAATCTTGAACTCTCATTTTTATACTTGGATATCCATTGTATTAGCATGTATCGTGCTCAGGTATCCATGGAGTCGCTTCTTCTCCTCGCGGGCGTGTCTGTCATGGTGCTCGTGATCGGTTCATACATGCTTTCTGCAGGTGTAAATATATACTCGGAGATAAATGCCTTGGCGACGGGCAACCCCTCCGGTAGCCCTTCTACAGGATCAAGCGGGTCCGGTGGCTCGGGAGGATCTTCGGGGGGATCCGGGACTGCCACCTACGTCGATGTCAACGCCGCAATTTCTGTTTCTGCCACGTCTGTTACTGCGGGATCCTCAATCACCGTAACGCTGTCTGCATGTAACAATGGCACGGATAGCGCATCCGGAACCCTGTATTTCATAGCTGATGGATCCACCCGGCAATCTTGGAGCTTTTCAAATCTCTCCCCCGGGAACTGCTCTGTAAAAACAACGTCCTATACAGTTAACGAGGGTACGCACACCCTGGAGGCAAGGGTTTCTGCTGCAGGGGATGTTGATTCCTCTAATGATTCGGATTCCGTTACGGTAACAGGAACCTCTCCATCACCCTCTACGATATGGGCGGATATTAACGTGGACTCTGTTTCGCTTTCTCCCCAGAACCCGAGAGAAGGGGATAGCATCGTGTTTTCTGCCGTTGTGTGCAATCCAACGGTCTACCATGTGAATTACACGCTTCGCATCTATTACTACCCCGTTGGGCATCCCGAGAGTAAGCACCTTGTCGAGGTTATAACCGCATCCAACGTTCCCCGCGGCTGTAAGGAGTATAACACAGAGGACAGCCCCGTGAAGCTCCCTGCTGGCGATTACGTCGTGGAGGCGAATGTATATTACACATCTTCCAGCTTCGCCGATCCGGACACGTCCAATAACGTGAAAACACTCCGGTTCACAGTTATTCCCGCGTCGGTCTTTTTCTGCAGCGACTGCGCATCCTGTAAGAGGGCGATTTCCAATGCTAACAACTACATTTCATCGAAAAAGGAGTCCGCGGCAGTTGTTCTGACGAGCGATATCGTTGTAAACGATGCGGACGAGACTTGCATCGACTTTTCGGGTGTAAATGTTCTCCCTGAAACGCCCCTTATCTTTGACGGGAACGGCCACACCGTGGAACTGAATACGGATAACGGGATGCCCGTTGTGTACTTCGATAAAAGCTCAGGCATCGTGCTGCGCGATTTGAATTTATGGGGAAAGGCGGGTTCTTATATAACTCCAGTGTATGTTCTCCATTCAACCGATATCAACTTTGATCGCGTTGTCTTTGGCGGATCGGGCCTTAAGGTGTCTTTGATAACCCTTAACAAGTCTAATAACGTTTATTTCTTGGATTCCAACGTATCTATATTTTCCCCCAACCCACACGTTTCGGTCGTGTATCTGTTCAGCGACGAAAATGTTTACTTCCTTGGTGGCACGTACTACATATATGGAAACGACGACAATACGGTCAACCTATTTGCTCCGACCAGCGATACAAACGGGGTGGTGTTTGACAGTGCAAATATCGTTGTAGATACTGGCGGTTCTGCTATTGCAGGTGGAAAAGAAATCACCGTGCGCGATTCTAATCTTTCCATTATTGAGAGAGGTATTTTGTTAAAGGATGTAAACGGTGCTACGATCTCGGATTCGATACTGGGTGCACAGTATGCTGGTTCTTCAACACCGTCCACTTGTCATCTTGTTTTTGGATCATCTAATTTACAATTTGAGAATTGCTTCTTGTCTGGCTGCGATGTGAATGTTTCTGGCCCCGTTTACTTTGCGAACTCTCGAATCATTGGTACAGTACTCTTCGCAAAGGATTCTGATGAGCTGGGAATAACAGAATCCAATGTTCTCAACTTAGGAGTT
>CAZAKL010000009.1:0-15764 GCA_964486025.1 uncultured archaeon | reverse complement strand
AAAGGATTCTGATGAGCTGGGAATAACAGAATCCAATGTTCTCAACTTAGGAGTTTTTGCTGTTAGAACGGAGCTGGGAATAACGGAATCCAATGTTCTCAACTTAGGAGTTATTGCTGTTAGAACGGACGTAAACATTCAGCAGTCGGAAGTCAACAATAGCACGATATATACTGCGAGCGATTCCGAAAACTGGTTGCGCATTTTCGACTCGAACATATACGGCGCTTCTAAGGTGATCGTGAGGGGATCCGAGGGATACATGTCCGCCGTAATAGATAACGTCTATTTTTCCGTTGATGGCTCAAGCAACGGTTCGCGTTTGGACCACTTGTTTAATGTTGGTACGAAGGGATCGTTTACAATGCGGAATTCTGTGATCGACGCAAACGGATATTCTGGAGCACTAGTGTACCTTGCAACGCCCGCTGTCGAAGTCAATAACCTGCAGTTCAGCACTGACGCTACTATGGCATTCTACGATAAGGGGTTATCCGGATACTCAAACTATTCGAGGTACATCGATGTCACCGGCGAAGCAAATGGCACCGTTTTCAGGCTGGTTAGGAAAAAGGCCTTGCTCTACGACCCTATGATCCGCAGTTGGAATGGTGATACGGTGTACATCTCAGCCAGTGACGTCAACATCTTGGACGGTATTGTAGTTTCGGACCGGGGTGCCGCCGTTCACGCGTTGGACAGTAACTTCAGGATTACGGGAATCGTTGGGGCCATGGGCGGGGAGATTGAGGGAGCGAAATGGGCGGTTTATGCAGAGGAGCGCATCGGAGACCATGACAATTGGCTGTTCGTTGCTGCTTCTAAGTTGGATGGTGGTATGTACGTGCAAAACTACGGCGAGGTAAACATAGCTGATTCCGATGTAATTCCTGGCGACGCTGCTTACGTAATCGATCTGAACGGTGTGTCTACTGCTCATATTACGGGTCGCATTGTTTTTGACTATATGCACAACAAGACGGCAATCTATAACGGTGCTGACAGGCTGTACCTTCACGGCGCTGTCATCGTGAACAACGGCACAGGGTACACCTTCTATCCCACAAACCACAGTATTTTTGTTGACGTGTCTAACGCAGATACAAACATCTGCGCGGCACAAACTGTAGGCATGATTCTCCTGGGCGGCTGCACCGGTTGCGACTCCGGTCACCACGTCTACTGGTATTCGGGCGATGGCAAAAGCCCATTCGGTCCAATTGCAACGTGCAGCTGTGCCGAGCAGGCGTCATCCTTCTCGGAGTGCGGCGGGTGATCTTTATATTTTCTCTTTCTCTGCTTTCTCCGGTGGTCATATGGAAAAGCCCAAGCGTTTCACCCACGAGATGCTGAAGGACTTTGAGCACGACGTCTTTGTTCACCCCAGCGAGGGAAACTATCTCCACGTGAGTATGCGTGTTCCCATGGATCCAGATACCCTTCACAGCAAGCTTGTGGATGAGCTTCGCTGGAGGAAACGATATCAGGTCGGTGCTTTCCGTGTTCTGAATGCCGGTACAGAGAAGGCGTACGAGGTGCTTTTCAGGGATCCCGTGGAGCACGGGCGAGATGAACCATACCCTCTGAGCAGAATCCATCTTGTCCCGTCCGATGGTGGGGGTACGGAGGTGCATATTTACGGACCAAGGAGCAAAGAGCTACATGTTGTTTATCTCCTGAGGACCATAGCCCACGCACTCAAGCGCTGATTTTTATACTTTTTAACACTGTTAATAGCATGGTGGAAAAGGAAAAGGTGGTTGATGCGCTGAAGACTGTCTATGACATTGAGATTCCCGTTAACGTTTACGATCTTGGCCTCATACGTGAAATTCGCATCGACGGGGGTAAAGTTTACATCAAAATGACCTGGACGTCCCCCATGTGCCCCTACGGTCCGCTCATGACGAAGATGGTTGAGGACGCAATCCGGAAGATCGAGGGCGTGGAAGACGTGGAGGTTGAAGTGGAGCTCGACCCCCCCTGGAGTCCGAAGGAGCTGACGGAGGACGGGCTGAGGCAGATGGAGATGCTCTTCGGCAAGGAAACCGTGGAGCGCTGGCTCCGTGATACGGGGACGAAGACTTAAATGAGAGGGCTGTGTTAAATTATGGTGGATGCACGCGAGGAGACGTTCCGCCGCAGGGCCAATGAAATACGCGACCTGATGACCGCTTATGCTACCCTTGATGCTGCTGCAAGGGAGGCGTTGAGTACATTTAAATCGGCAGACTCCAAGCTTAAAAAGGGAAAACTCACAGACACAGAGGAGTTTTCTGCAGTTCTCGCGCTGCCAAGGCATGTTCTGCCTGTTCTTGACAAAGTTTCTGGGGAAGAACTTGGGAAGGGGTTCTTCGAACATGTTCACAGCAATTTCTTGGATTTTCTCCGTAGCAGCATTGGGGAGGAGTCGCTAAAGGACTTGATACGCTCTGGAAACCTGAGAGTTAAATATCCCGTTGAACTTGACGAGCACGTCGGAATTCAAGCGAAGGGACCTCTTCTTTATACTCTTGGGCTGTACCTCGCCAGTGTGCGCTCAGCTTCAGAGCTATCGGACGTTTTTCGGAGAAGGGTGTGGAGGAAATCTGGCGAGGTGATTTCTGAGCTCTTCGGAATTCCCCATGATGCTTGGCCGGCGGAGCCCCCCTCCGATATGCACGCTGCCGCGGCATCCGTTGTTGCCACGAATTACGACTTGGTTGAGCCTTGGCTCGTGCAGTGGTTCAGGCGTCACAATCTCGCACCGGAGGACGTGGCAGCCCTTGCGGGCCACTATGTTTTTGCCAAGATCTCTCCACAGGATTCTCCAGAGGTTACTAAGCGCGTCTCTAAGCTGTTTCTCCTTGTGAAACAGTATCCCGAGCTTACGGCCCTTCATCCAAAGATGCTTGAGGCTTTAGCTAACTACTGGACCTCCAACAAGCGTGTCCCCATCTCCAAACAGAAGCCTGGCAAAGTAATCTCCTCTTTAATGTCCCGACGCGGTGAAATTGCCAAGTTTAGCCCATCGGACATTCGAAGGTTCATACGGGCAGTTTCTGCGATTCACAAGGGCGATCCATACATATATGCGATTGGCCACTTGGCAAACAGCAGTCTCCGCCTTGACCATCTTCTTCACGTTCTCCGTACGTCGTCAGACGACGTGCTAGCAGAGAATCTCAGGGTACTTCTGAAGCGTGGGTCGTTGGACGCTCTTTCTCGGGAATACTCGTATAGCAATCTCCTAAACGTTGATCTTCCGCTTCATGGTGCCCAAAAATTCTCTAAAATCCGTGGGGAGCAGGCAGGCATGGTTGCGGAGCGCATGCTTTCTTTTGCAGGCATTCGTCCCGAGTCATCGCCCCGTGCATTTCTCGGTATCGCACTTTCCCTGAAGAAGTACCCTGAACTCGTTGAGCTTCTATCCGATGAGTCAAATCTTCGTGCTTTGCTCTCATTTCCTCGTATTCAGCGTATTCTGTCCGATGCTGCGTCCCGTAAGGATCCAGGCACTGCCATCGTACGGCTTATCTCTGAGCTCCGGGAGCGAGCACCCATTGTCAAATCTCTGCGTATTCGGTACCCTTCGCAGCGAAAGGTATCCACCCTTGATCCGTTTTTAGATGCGATAGAGCGGCACCCTGCGCTTGAGTTGGTCAGAAAGCGCGCTCGCAGTATTTCCCAGAAGAAGGATGCAGCTCGATTACTCAGGGATGCTCTTGGAGGGGATGTTTCGAAACTCTCCAGTCACGCTGCTCTCAAGCGTGCTGCCAGAATCATCGCTGAGAAGCTACCAGCAGGAGGGGCAACCGTCGCCGACTCCCGGGCCGGCGCTGATGCTTCCACATCTGCCAGTCCCTCCGTTCCAAACCGAAGACAATATGAGTACTACGTTTCGGGTGCAGTTGCGGCCGTTGCAAAACTGCACAGCCTCCTGGCTGACAGCGATATATCCATTGACGCATCGGGCAACCTCAGCTTTAACCTATCCCGCATTCTGTCCAAGCACCACGACGTGCTTCATGCTCTCAAGGCCGTGGAGTACCTTCACAGCTTGGGAAAGTTCAAGTATATCACCGCGGACAAGCGTATTATCATTCCTGCCGAAGAGATTCCGCGGTTCCTCAATGCACTAGATACGCTGTCTAAAGGTGCAAAAGGAGGTTATGCTCGGATTGTTTCCGAGTTCTCGTCCCGCCTCAAGCGTACGGTCAAAGGCTCTTGATTTTCACTGCCCAGTTTTCCGTATCCAGCACAGCATATGTCTTTCGCGACCCTTCTGCCGGGAAGGAGGGGCTCCCCGGGTTGATGTACAATCTTCTTCCCCATCTCTGCGTCTCCCATTCGAAGACGAAGGGTATGTGTGTATGGCCGGTTATGAGAATGTCCGTTTCCTTAAGATACGCGCGGATTACGCTCTTCTCCGTCCACGGATATATGTAGCCGTAAAGTATTACGTCGGGGCTGCCATGGACCACGGTTATCTTTTTCCCATCCACCGCTATTTCCTTGACCAGCGGCAGCATCTGCAGCCAGCGCAGGTTCTCCGGCCGTAGAACTGAGCGAGTCCAGGCCACATTTTCCCTGTCTTCATCTCTTCTGCTCATGTCTGCCCTGTTCCGGATAACCGCGTAGTCCCAGTTGCCCAGCACGCCCACGAAGCCCTCTATGTTCTTGAGCGTTTCAATCACTTCGTTTGGCTCTTCGCCGCGCCCTACAGCGTCCCCCGCAAATACGAAGAGGTCCCATTCTCTTTCCTTTACCAGTATTTTGTCTAGGGCGTCCGCATCCGCGTGGATATCTGAAACGATGAGCAGTTTCATATATCCTTCCACCCGTCTCCGTACCTGTAATGTGCCATGAATTCCGGCTTGCCATTCTTCATCATGAGCACAGTTGCTTTTTCTCTTTCTAGCTCCAGCACCGCTAGCGATTCCGGTTCTCCGCTTGTTGTTCCACCCCACGCTCCCGTTGCCGTTCCCGGATTGATGAACAAGAGTCCTTTGTACGCATACACGTCTCTCTTGTGCGTGTGTCCAAAAACGACGATGCCTGCCCCTGCTGTTTTTCCATACTCCCAGAGCTGGTCCGGATCGCTCCGAGGACGGACCTCCGTGCTATGGAAGAGGAAGATTCTATGTCCCAGAGCGTCGATGATGTGAAAACGGGGCAGTTCTATGAAATCCATATTTCCGCGAACAGCATACGTCTTTGCGTGGCGTTCAAGGAAGTAGATGACGGAGTACTCCGTTGCGTCACCGGTGAACAGGATTTCGTCGTATTTTTTCGTCTCCACAGTCTTTTTTACCCAGTCCGGCAACGCAGACGCCCTGTCAGGTATGTGGGTATCGCCAAGGATGAGGAATCTCATGGTATTCCCCTGTAGACGTTTTTTCTGTGCGCTACACGCAGAACGTATATTGTGTCACCAGATATCTTGACGATTATCCTGTATTCTCCTGCTCGGAGTCGGTACCACTCCGTTCCGACGATTTTTCTCGCGTATTTCCATGGATTTGCCTTTGCTCGCTGCAGCACACCAACAACATGTCTTTGGACTTGTTTTGGCAGCGTTTTAACGTCTTTCGCTGCGGATTCAGAAAGAACTATTTTCACTCGTTTCCCTCCAGCTCCGCCAAGAGTTTCGCTAGTTCAACCGTTCTTCCCTCTACGATTTCTTTCTCTGCTTGCTCTAAACTCCTTCTGAACTCCGGGTTTAGCTCCAGATGGTCTTCAATGAGGTCTAGAATCACGTCTTCATATGATTCGGAGCGGGATATCTTCATGCTGTCTAGAATCTCCTTTACTTCACGGGATAGTTTGATTGTGGTGTACATGAGTATAATTTGGTATCCATAAATATATAATCTTATCTCCCCGCCACGATCTTTATCACGTCGCCGTTCTTCAGCACGTGGTCCTTACCAACCCGCTTCTTTGTCCGTGCGTCGATGGCCACTATGAACTTCTTTCCAATGTCCGTGTGCACTGCGTATGCCAAATCCAGGGCTGTGGCGTCTGGTGGCAGGAGGAAAGCATCCGGAAGTACATTACCCTTCTTATCCGTCCATTTATTCTCGTCCTCCACGGGGAACACTACCTTGTATTTTAACACGTCGAACACGGCGGTGTTGATGACCTGCTGGACGCCCGTGCTTCCAAATGGCTCAAGAACTCTTTCACGTATGTATTCAAGTCCCTTTTTCTGCTTCTCTGTGAGCGTACCGATTACCTGAAAATCAGAGTCCCCCGGGATGTATTTTATGACTCCTGCGCGCGCCGCTTTCCTCAACGTGTATTCGGCGATTCCAGACGTGGGAATGACATAGTCATATTTTTTCTGCAGTTCTTTTACATTCTCTGGAGCCGGTTCAACGTCTATCTTGTTCGCCGCGATGATGATTGGCTTGAACTCGAGCAGCGCCTCTGCCCAGTCTCTTTCCATCTCCTCGGGATAGCCTAGCTTGTTTAGCACGTTTTGCACCTGCTCCTTTGTTATCCCAAGTCCTGTAAACTGCTCCAGGAGCGTCTTCTCCTTCTGGTTGTTGGGTATACGACGAACTTTTCCCCACGCCTTTTTCACGAGTCCCTCTATCCATGCGAGTATTTCTTCCCGCAGGAACTCCACATCTTCTGACGGGTCCCTTTCCCCTGGTTTTAGCGGGTTGCCCTCCGCGTCTGAGCTGCCGGAAGCATCGACGACGTGGATAAGGACCGATGCCTGGCGCAGGTCGTCCAGGAATTTATTTCCCAACCCTCTTCCTTCGTGGGCCCCTGGGACGAGCCCTGCGACGTCTATGATTTCAACGGGCACGAAACGGTTGCCATCCATGCAGAATCCGTGGTTTGGGTTGCATGCCTTTCCTATTTCCACGTGCGGGCATTTCGTTCTGACCCATGTGACGCCTACGTTGGGCTCAATGGTCGTAAAGGGATACGGTGCAGTCTTTGCCGACTGCTCTGTCGCCGCGTTGAAGAACGTCGTTTTTCCGGAGGATGGTTTGCCTACCAAACCCAGCAGCATGTTTTGATTTTGCGCCCCAGTGTTTATATTGGTCTGCACACATGATATTCACATGGATGATCGGGGACAGACAAGTACGGAGTATCTTCTCCTCACCGCTGTTGGAGTTTTGCTGGCGGTAATGGGTTATTTGGCGATCATGGTCCTTATCCAGCGGGCAAAGGATGCGCTCCAAACGGTGGATACGTACAGGGTCCGTCTCGTTCAGACCCTCGCCGGGTGATTGTATGCGGGGAAGCGTGGCCCTTGAGTTCCTGCTTGTACTCCTTGCAGTCACAGTGTACGCCGGTGTCGTCATGTCCGCGGCGCAGTCTGTTTCCAGAAATGTTGCGGAGGATCTTTCCAAGATGGTCAGAACGCGTATTGCGATGGATAAAATATACAATGCCGTGCAGTTCCTCTATTCGGGAGCCGACGGATCATCCACTACGGTTGTGTTTTATGTGCCGTCCGGTGTGACCATAACACTCACGGGAAACAGTATCGAGGCGAACGTTCCAACAGAGGGAAACTTTTCTTCCGCGGCAAATTGTGACGGGAACTATTGTCAGTTCAAGATTACAATGCTTCCTCTGCGTTTTTCCGAGGATGTGGAGCTGAGTGGTGGGTTGTACTACCAAAAAATCTTCCAGAGAGTTGGCAATCAGGTGAAGGTGAGTTGATGAGGGGCCAGGCGGGGGAGTACGTTGTTGTTGCTGCGGCAGTCATCCTGATGGCGCTCGTGGTTCTCAGCCCCGCATACGGTACTGTGTCCAAATTCTTCTACGATGCAAGGGCACTTGTTAGGGGAATCACTGCGGGGTATTTATATGAGCTGAATAGTTTCAGGGACGGAGCGATTTCCAAGTTTGCTACCGCGTACGGCGACTCCAACGTGGATGTGAATCTGGACGTTGTCGGCTGGCGTTTCCAGGACGTTAATCGGGCAGTTGTTGCGGTGTATGAGGATATTGGCTATACGGTGAGGGTGAGGAGATGAGAGCGGCGGTATCCTTCGATGTCCTCCTAACGGTCCTCGTACTCACCAGTATTTACATAATCGCCGACACGTACGTTAATTCCGCTTTGAGCTTCATCGGAGACGTTCTCTCGAGGCCATTCTGCCTGATATATGGTCAAGATATTGCGTTGCTCGTTTCCGACGGCGCAGACGTTTCGGTGATTCGGGCACCTATGGGTGTTGTGGATGTGAACGTGTCTCGTACCGGCGTTTCGGTGGATGTCAACGGAATCGTTAACACGTATCGCTGCGAGGTTGATGTTCCTTGAAGGGCCAGATCTTTTCCTTGGATGCTGTAGTTTCCCTTGGGATTCTGGCAGCAGTTGTTGCAGTGTGGCTGTACATGTATCAGGATTTCTCACCCGTTATCCAGGCGTACACGTACAGGGCTACTTACCTCGCCGCGGAACATGCCATTAACCGTCTGCTCTACGACCCGGACGTTGCCTGGCGGTGCGAGACGCCCACTGCGGTTCTTATTCCTTCCTGCGTACGGCAGGGTGTTACAATTACGCGAGGGGACTTGGACCTTGACGATTTTAATATGAATTATAACATAAGCTGCAATCCACCCCTCCCCATGTTTGACGAAACTGCTCCTGTCCCAGCTGCTCCTGAAACTCCAGTACTGGTCCGAAGCTTTACTGTCTGTGTGGGAGACTGGAACGATTGCACCATACATGACTGTAACATGGAGGTGTGGCACGTATGAGGGGGATTGCATTAACTCTTCCAACGGCGATGTTTCTTCTCATTATTTTGGCAATATATGTTGGTTACTCTCTCGTTCCGATTATGCCCAGCTTCGTATCGTATTCCACGGCCAGAAACGACGCTGCCATTTACTGGTGGAACGCCGAGTTCAACGGCGGGCCCGATTATAACAACGTTGTGCTTGGCGGGTGTGTAGACGTATTTATGGTCATTCCTTTCAACGAGGCGACGGGGGATACAGAGTACGATGAGCTCAACGAGGTTCCGCGCGTTATAGTCTTTAGGAGGTGTGCAAAGTGAGGGGAAATTTCGGGGTCCTTTCCGTTGTCGCCACATCACTCATGTTCATCACTTGGGCAGCTCTGACAATGTCCCTCTACTCCCGTCCGCTCTCCGAGGATTTCCTGTACAACCGCATTTTCATGGCGTACACGGGTCTGCAGGCGTACAACAATGCGCTGTCTGATTGTCTGGCGTACTCTGCCGCAAGATCCCTCGATGATGCCCCAGATCATAATATATCCTCCGTTACGCAGAATGATATACGGGGATATTTCGATAGCTGTATGGATGAGTTTGCTTCACGCCTTGCCTCTGCGGGCTCCGATTATAATGTACTTTTCACATTCTCCGACGTCCCCAAGCCAACGTGTTTGGGCAGCTGCGATCATGTCAAGCTTTACGGGACGTACAGGTATTCTATTGCGATAGATGGCGTATTTAACGGGTTGAGCATATCTTGGAAAAAGGATAATCAGGTCGCTCCCGTTAACAAGGAGATGAACGTGGTTTTCACTGGTGCGTACAGGACAACCGATGGCCGCCCGGTGTACCGCATCACCGTTGCAGACCGTCTCCTGGACCGGACAGAGGTAAACGGCCTGTGGCCTTACTGGCACGGCGGCTAGCACGGCTGTCCTGTGTTCGTTTCTTCGCTATAATAGCAAGTAGTGCTGGTTACACACATTGGCTTTCCCTTCGCGTCTAGTGTGCACTTTCCCGGGCATATTTTGTTGTATTCAAACAGATACCCATCCTTGCACTTTTGCTCTGTGGTAGTTGTTTTGCTGTGTTCATAGCAGTAGTCGTGCATTGATCTTCCCTCGGGGGATACCCAACAGCTGGTATCGTAACAGGGATCCAGGACCTCTACTGTTTTTGCCCTTATACTCTCGTTCCCCGCATTATCCTTAGCAACAACCCATATTGTTCTTGTTGTGGGTGCAGTACTGGATATTGTTTTTTCTGGGAGATCAAGCCGCGTTGTCTGGCAGTCTCGGGCATCTTCTTCATCGCTGAGCGCGCCGGAATATTCGATACTGTACATCTTGGACCCGAAATCTGTAGCGTATGCCGATATGTGTGCTTCCGTTGGATGCCCCTTATTGGATGCCGTGCAGATCCATTCGTGATCAAGGGATATGGATATGCTCGGCGGTTCGGTGTCAAGGGGGACGGGGGATACGAGCTCTTTCCCATCACCCCGATTTCCTACGTTGTCCACGGGATAGACATTCATTTCAAGATATCCTTCGTATCTGTATGGTCGCACTGTGAATGTGTAGCTCTCTTCTCCCGGAAGTAGTTTTGCAGATTTCAGGGAATCCTTTACCCATACCTTTTTTGTTTCTGTATCTGGCTTGGCCACCTCTGTATTGAACTCCAGCGCCAGTCCGTACATTCCTGATCCCTTATCTGTTGCGGTGGCCTTTGCTTCCATTTGCTGATACCACCCGCAATCTCTCAGTGGTGCAAAGCTGCTGTCCATGCTCCAGCTAGCGCTCTCTAGCACGGGTAAGACCTTGTCTACGCGTATCTTCGGACTGAACGGAATGGACGTTATTGTGTTGTTGTCGGCATAGTCCACGACATTGACGTTAGCTCTCGTTGCCGTGCACGTTTTGCCCTCTTCTGCAGTTATCTTGCACCGAATGCTTGCGCTTGCCACGGGGGATGTATTCCACCTAGCGGGGTTTCCGGGCGGACCGTCATCACATGAGGCAACACAGTCGCTCCGGGGCAGGTTTACTTCGATCTTTTTGATTCCGCTTCCCATTTTCTCGTCTGCCTGAGGGTCAGTGGCGCTTATGTTTATGTAATGGTCGTGCACCCATCCGGTGGGGTTCAGAACGTACGCGTCGCCCCCGTCCTGGACGTCGACCTCCGGCTTCTCTAGGTCTATGGCGTATGCGCCGTCTGAGGGGATGCCCGTGGGGTTCGTTCCATCTACCCGCACCGGATTCATCGCGTCCCTGCCAAGGTTCGCATGATCAGAGTATATGTAACAGAGATCACGAACACAGCTGTTATCGCATTTCAGCGTGGCGGACAGCCCTGCCGTCGCCGGTCCATGTGATGCCTTGCTCAAAGGGCAGATTCCCGTCGGTGCATACACGATTTCATATGACGAGTATACGAAATCCGACCCATATTTTCCATGAACCGGTATTCTTCCTCCCTTCATGTAGTTACATTCCCATCTTCCGGCATCTTCGTTGTATTCCGCGATTACGTACTGCACGTCATAGTTGGAGGGGCGCAGACAGAGTTTATTCCCATCGTTTAAAGTCACTATCGTGCTGTTGAGGGTCGTATAACCGCTGCCCATGTTGTATTCTACGTTTCCGCCAACCATTCGGAACGTTATTGTTGTGCCGTGTGTTGTGAGGCTCTTTGTGTACGGGTATATGCACGGCTCATCGCTTCTAACCTTTACATGTATTGTCCGCAGCCCGTTCGGATACAGGCAGAGTGCGTTTCCATCGCTTAGAGAGAGTCTTGTTTCGGTTGAAAGCTCCTTCCATTCGCCGGTACCTATATCATTGCACTTTCTAGGTCCAACATAGTAGTAGTTTTTCCCCTTGTAATAGAATGTGCAGATATGGTTGCCGTCGTCTGTTGCGATTTCTGCGAAGTCGTACTCACATGGCTGGTCCGGTCTCACAAAACGGTATCCTACAAGCTTGCATCCCGACCCTGGTTGCGGATCGTTGCATTCTATCGTTGTGCTTATGGGATGGTTTACCCAGCCTTCCGGTGTTGGGGGGTTCGGAACATTCGGTGCTACGATATCTATGCTGTAAACCTTGGAGAGCTCTTTGCTGTTTCCCGAGTTATCCTTCGCCCCCGCACCAACTTCGCATACATCGCACCCCTGTGATTTGCACCATTTCCGGTATGGGATTCCTACACCCACGTGTTCTCCGCTGGTTTTTATCCACCGCGAGGTGTACGCTTTGTTTACATTTAGATCTCGCACCTTGTATACGTATGCGCTCAGCCCACTTGGCGGGTTGCCCTCATCAGTTATTGACGCAGATATCGTTGTTGTGTTGATCCACCACTCCGAGGGGGGCAAGGCGATCTTTGGCGGCGTTCCGTCCACGATCACGTTCGCCTCTCCGCACGTCCCGACGTTCCCCGCGGCATCCTTTCCGTTCACCTCGGCCGTGTATATTCCCTCGTCGGCAGGTGTGAACGATATTTCTGCCGGTGCACCGGTGCCCAAATCTCCTATCTTCCGTATAATCCCTGCCTGAACTATGGATGCTACCGCGTCAAATACAGGCGTTGTAGATGCGATGCTTACCGTTATCGGGTCTTTCGGTCTGCCGTAAGGGGGAGTGAATGTTATTGTGCATGCCCCCGCTGCCTCGAACTCTGTGCCTATTTTTATTACCACCTTCCGCTGCGTCTCTATGTTCCCGTTTTTGTCCTCGGAGTAGAAATAAACCGTGTACGTCTTCGATCCACTGGCTGGCTTGTTCAGCTTTATAACGCCTTTACAGCCTCCTGGCTGGCTGCAACTGTTCCAATCCGTCCCGTTTAAGCTGTAGTGGGTCGTTCTGCAGCCCGAACCCCCAAGATTGTCCTGACAGATGAAACTGATCGTGACATCCTCCTTGTAATTTGTTGTGCACGGCGCGCCGTTGCATAATATACTTGTTGTCGGTGGACTTTTGTCCTTCGGAGCGATAAGTCGGTTGGCTTCCTCGACGGTGGCTTTTTGGACTGTAGTCCCGGAGCTTACGACGTAGTTGGCGACTAACGCGGATATAATCATCAGGCCTGCCAGTATAAGCAGGTATTCCAGGCTAGCCTGTCCGTGTCGCATGGTCAACTATGGCCGCTAGTGGTATTTAAGCGTGATCACCCCTTTTACTTTCGATGCTCTGGACCGAAAAGTATGCACCGAGGCGGCTTTCGGATATAATTGGTAACGACCAGGCAGTGGAAGAGGTGCGAAAATGGGCATTGCTCTGGGAAGCGGGGAAACCCCAGAAGCCCTTGCTGCTCGTTGGCCCGCCGGGTGTGGGTAAGACAGCAACGGCGTACGCCCTCGCCAACGAGTTCAACTGGGAAATAATTGAAATGAACGCTTCCGACGAGCGGTCAGCCCAACGCGTTCTTCGCATTCTTGGAGGTGCATCTACGGCGTCCTCCTTCTTCGGTAAACGGAAGCTCATCTTGATAGATGAAGTTGACGGCATTCAGGGAAGGGAGGACCGCGGCGGCGTTTCTGCAATCCTAAAGGTTATCCGTTCCGCCACAAATCCCATCATACTCACGGCGAACGACGAGTATGCACCGCCTGTTGCTCAAATAAAAGGGCTTTGCAAGGTGGTGAAGTATAAACGTGTCAACTACCGCACGCTCGCCCAGTATTTGGCGAGGATTTTGGAGAAAGAGGGGATAAAGTACGACTTTAATGCGCTTCTCGAGCTGGCAAAGCGTGAGAGCGGTGATGTCCGTTCTGCTCTTCTGGACGTTCAGGCAATTGCTGAGAAGGGCGGCGTGGTGGATTCAGATGCAATAAAGCTTGTTGGCTATCGTGACAGGGAAACGAACATATTCGAGGTTCTCCGCGCGATATTCAAGTCCGAGAGGGTGATAAGACCGTTTGCGCTCACCGCGACGCTGGATATGGATCCGGATATGTTCAAGTCATGGGTTGTCGAGAACATACCCCGAGAGTACGGGGAGCCCGAAGAAGTTGCGGATGCCTTCCATTGGGTCTCGAGGGCAGACGTCTTTGACGGTAGGATAATCCGCAGGCAATACTGGGGGTTCCTCGCGTACTCGACGGAACTCCTCGTGAACGGGACGATAGTCGCCAAGAAAAGGGTGTATCGAAAGTTCACGCCCTACTCCTTTCCCCAATGGATAAGGGAGCAGTCACGATATAAGAACCGTCGCGCGGCCATTAAACGCCTTGCTGATAAGCTCTGTCCCCTTCTCCACGTTTCCCGCCACGTCTTCGTGCAAGATTACCTGCCAATTCTCCCAATTCTTTTCCAGAACAAGGAGTGGGCGGCGCATATAACTGCGGCGGCAAAGCTCGACGAAAACGACCTCTCGTTCATTTTGGGCAGGTCTCCCGCATCTGCGGATGTTGAGGCAATCCTTTCCGAGGCTGAAAGGATCCGCAGGCGGATTATACGGGAGCACATTCGCGTTAGAACTAACAGGAGGGAAGTTACAGGAGAGAAAGGGGAAACACAGGGGACGGAACACGCAGGAAGGGAGCAGGAAGATGAGGGCGGAAAGCAGGTGACGTTGTTCGATTACATGCGGCCCGCCACGTAGCCCACCGCCAGCCCCAGCACGAGCAGCCCTATGGCTGTCCATATCTCGGGGTATGTCTTTGCTTTCTTCGCATCTTCCAGTTTTTCTGTTAGCTCCGCTACCCTTCCTTCTAAGTCGCTCTTCTTCCTTTGTAGGATACTAACGAGCTCTTCACAGGACTCTAATTCCCTCTGGATTTCTGGGGGTACTCTGTATACGACCTCCCTCACGGGTATGTTCTTCTCCACCGCCCTCTCAACGACCCGTTCTTCGACAACCTTTATTGGATTTAGATAAACATCATCGACGTTCTGCGGCTCAAAGCGAATGGCAGTCGTCCCATCCTCGGTAAATACTGACCAGACGTTCAGCTCCTTTGCCCTCCTGACGTAGACTCCATACCTGCATCCGGAGACGTGCACGTCGATTACATGCACGTCGCCCTCTGTGTTAAGGTCTATGCAGTAGCTCCACCCCTCTGGAAGTGTGGTGCTGACGTTTTTGAGGGTTACCGTTCCCTCGGATACGACGACGATGCGGGTATGTATGAAGTTTACGTCTGAGAGTGTGATGTCGTCCCCGTATATGCGAAGTCTCTCTTCGTCGGACTTTATCTCTCCTCCGCTAATCACGATGTCGTTAACGTGGATTGTTTTTCCATGCTCCAGCTCCCGTGTGCCGCATACAAGGATATTAACGTCTGAATGGTCTTCTGCCTCTTCCAGCGCGTCGAGAAGATTGTTGAACTCGTAGTCGCCCTTTGCGCAGTCCCCGACGACGATTGTGGTGATGGCAAAGGCGTTATGTATAACTATTGCTAGGGCAAGGATTAGCAGGAGCCTTCGCATGCAATAATTTGGTTACGGACATTTATTACCCTTTGGTGATAACAATATCATTTTAACGAAGAAGCATCTTCGATTCATACTGTGATTGAGTCTATCATCGCTCTTGCAGTCTCCTTTCTGGCGACGTTTTTCATCCTTCGGCTGTGGATACCCGCCGCGCGTTCCTTTGGCCTTGTTGGCAAGGATGTAAACAAGCACGAGCACCCCGAAGTGGCCGAGGCTGGTGGTTTTGCCGTCGTTCTTGGCATCGCCCTCGGATTATTCACTTACCTCTTTCTCAAGGCGTTCTGGGGGACTGGAGCGCACCTCCCCGAAATTTACGCTACGATTTCAGCCCTTGTACTCGCCGGTTTCATCGGCTTCGTCGACGACATCCTTGGTTGGAAAAAGGGCCTTCCCCAGTGGTTCAAGCCCCTTCTCACGCTCTTCCTGGCGCTTCCGTTCATGACTTTGGCTCTTCTTCACCCTGAGTACAACTCCTTTGCCGTCTTTGGTGTTCCCCCCTGGTTCTACGCGCTCGTTCTCGTTCCAATTGGTGTTGTTGGTGCGTCCAATGCCATAAACATGCTCGCGGGCTACAACGGCCTCGAGGCCGGACTCGTTTTAATCATCCTCTCTGCGATTGGCC
>CAZAKL010000008.1:18496-20854 GCA_964486025.1 uncultured archaeon | reverse complement strand
CCGAGCTGCGCCTGCGGTCCGGGCTTAACCCTGTGCGTGGCGTTGCTGTCTGCCTTTCTCCGAATTTTCAATTCCTATAGAACTAGCCGATAGGCTCCCGTGCGTGGCGAAATGGTTCGACCATTTTATACGAAAGATTAAAAACAGTCGGACCATATTATACCCATGAAATACGTCCATCGGACCGCTGAGGAGAACGTGAAGGAGTACCTTGAAACGTTCAACGGTGTGATAATAACGGGTCCGAGACGCGCAGGGAAGACGACGCTTGCCAGAAAGGTCGGAGAAGAAATAGGGGCAGAGTTTGTATCCATGGACCATCCTTTGGAGTTGGAATACTTCGAAAGCAGAACCGACCTCTTTGCCAAGAGGCATCCCGGAAAATACCTAATACTGGACGAGATACAGTATGCAAGAAACGCGGGAAGGGGAATAAAGTATCTTATAGACATAGAAGGGCGAAAAATCATAGCAACGGGGTCCTCCGCCGAACCTCTCTCAAAAAAGGTTACATCATACCTCGTGGGGCGTGTCGGAATTGTGGAACTCTTCCCGTTTTCCATTGAAGAGGTTGCCAGGGCGAAAGGACTTAAGAAAGCATATTCGGAGGAAATGAGAGATATTACTGTAGAATACATAAAGTACGGGGGCTTCCCAGAGGTGGTCCTCGGCGATAAAAAGGAAGATATCCTAAAAAACCTACTTATAACCGCCATACAAAGAGATGCTGCGAGAATAGCAGATACAAATGGGAGAGATGTCATGAGAGCGGTGCTAGCAATAACAGCAGCCGACGGCAATACCGTGGAGTTCAGCGGACTGTCGAGGGACTCAGGTCTGCGCTACCAGACCGTGAGAAGAATCGTCGATGCCCTGGAAATATCATACATCGTGCACGTGGCAAGGCCATACCACAAGAACAAGCGAAGCGAACTGAGAAAGGCATCCAAGATATATTTCACGGATACGGGCATCAAGCATGCAGTAGAGGAGAAATTCGGAGATGTAATTAGTGGAAGTGATGTGGAAACAGCTGTATTGAGCGAACTTCTAAAGATAGGGCTAAAACCGAAGTACTGGAGAACAAAGGGGGGTGCAGAAGTTGATTTCGTTGTAGAGGTGGGGTTGCGAACTATCCCAATAGAGGTAAAGGTAAACTGGGGGGAGAAAGTTCCTTCTGGGCTCAGAGAGTTCATAAAAACCTATGCAGACCAAACACCCGCAGCAATTATCGTAGATCTGTGTGGAAACACATGGCAAAGGGAGTTTAACGGCGTGACGGTAACAAAGGTACCGCTGTGGGATCTAGCGAAACACGTAGAGGAGATACTATCAGAGTCCTCGGGTCGAGCAGGGCATAGTTCTCCCGTGCGTGGCGGTTAAATTGCAGAAAAACCAACTAATTGTATGGGCAGATCTATTATCCTTACAGATGGAGAGGTGGCGCTTGCCGTTCCGGAGCGAGAAGATTTCCAGTTAGACGTGATAAACGATCCGTTCGTTCTTTCATGGGCGAGCAGCCCTTCATTTTTCTACACGGATCCAGACGAGGCGTTCAAGGAGACGCGACAGAACGGCCCGGAAAAGACGTTCTCGATACTGTACAGGGGCGAATTCGTCGGACTATGCGGCTGGAAATGGAAAGAAGCGCCGATTCCCCAGATCTGGTTCGGACTTTACAGAAACAGGTTCAAGGGCATCGGGACGAGAGCAATAAGGCTGATGTTGCTGTTTCTCTTCATCTTCGAGAATCAGGACGCCGCGTTTGCCATAACTAGAGAAAGAAACGCCGCAGCACAGAGAGCGATGAAGAAGGCGGGAATGCAAGTGTTCGGAAAGACCAGAAAGTCTTTCAGAACGGGGAGAAAGAAGGAAGGAGCATTCTGGATGGTAGCCTACGCTGACCGTTGGCTAAGAGAAAATGAGGACTACGTCAAGGAAGTGCTGGAGAGGTCCGGGTATCCCGTGGAGCTATTCCTTTGAGGTGAATACGATGGGCTGGGAGAAGTACCTCTGGGATATAGACGAGAGGGAAGACAGGAGCGAGCGGGAGGCCGCGTACATCAACGGGGTTATTCGATGGATGGAAGCGAAGTTCGACGAGAATTACAGAAGAATCCTGGACGTTCCGTGCGGCAACGGGCGTCTCCACCCGTTTCTGAAGAAGTTTGGCTACGAGGTCGATGGAATAGACATCTCTGAGGAACTCGTTGAAGAGGCGAGAAAGAACGGGAACAACTGCTGGGTAGGGGACATGTCCAACCCAGAGGCGTATCCGGAAAAGAAATACGATGTCATACTGAACTGGTTCACGTCCATCGGCTACAGGAACGGAAGGGATGATGAAAAGACGATGAA
>CAZAKL010000008.1:0-18396 GCA_964486025.1 uncultured archaeon | reverse complement strand
ACTGGTTCACGTCCATCGGCTACAGGAACGGAAGGGATGATGAAAAGACGATGAAGATATGGTGGGACCATCTGAGAGAAGGCGGAATCGTAATCGTCGACGCCGTCCCGCCGAGCGTGTTCATCATGGACCACATCGTTACCTACGACAGCAGGGTGAAGATATTCCAGGAGAAGGGTGACGAGAAGCACAGACACATCCATATCCGCATGTTCAGGGATCTTGGGAACAGGATGGAACTGCTGGCGGAGCACAGGGTTGACCTGCGCCTATACTCGCCGGAAGAGATGGAGGAAATGTTAGAAAAAGCGGGCTTTGAGCCAGTGGTTCGACTCAAAGGAATGACCTTCAGGAACTGGGACGGCAACAGAACACATATCCTCTACCTGGCGAGAAAGAAAGGAGATTGAATGCATTTCATCTTTTTTATGCATGGATTCCAGGCCGGTAAACTCCTACTCACAAGGGCGCTTAAAATAACGCTCGGTATTGATGGAAAAGTATGAGGGAATTCAAGGACTATCAAAGCTCCGGCAGGCAATTAGAACTCAATAAAACTCTCTACGATTCAAAAATACGAGTAGCGCGGCGAGAAGATTAAGCAGGGCGGATAGCGAGAAGAGAAGCTGAAATGAGAAGATGGTAACGAAAATTCCACCAATTGCAGAGCCCACACCTGTGGCGATAGACCACCCACCTTCGTAGTACCCCCATTCCACCGTTGCGTTTCTTCTATTTACATACAGCGAAAAGAACGCGTCCCAGACCGGGCTAATCATCGCCCATGAAAGGCCCCGAAGAAACTGAACAAAATATAGCATTGTGGGGGTATTTATCACGCCGAAGAGAAAAGATGCCAGGGCTGATAGAACATATCCCAAGAAAAGGTACCCTACGCGGCGCTTGGAGCCTGTTTCTACGTGAGAAAGCACCATTGCAAGAACACCGAAGACTACGAGGTTTATGGACCAGCTTAGACCTGCATCGGATAATCCGCCACCAATCCTCTCAACGTATGCCGCGTAAACAGGGGTATATAATCCCTCTGCAAAGTTAGCAAAGAGGGCTGCAAGCAGGAGAACTTTGATGACGCGATGCACAAGATAAATTGGACACAGAGATTAAAAGCATAAATATGGAGCCACCATATTTCTAACGTGCCGATATTCCAACGTATCCGGAGATTCGTGCGGGAGCGTTTGCTTCGTAAATCAAAACCCACAAGCATTGAAGAAGTGGCGCTGCATCTGGAGAAAAAGCATGGATTGCCAGACTGGGCAGTAGACCACATCACGAGATACAACATCAGAGAAGTGTTTGGCGAGAATGGAAAAAGGAAGGACATTCTGAAGGCAAGCAAAGCCGAGATACACGGGGAAGTGTTTGTAAGGAGTTACCTCGCATGGGTTGCGGAACGGGCAGGCAGGGAAGATCTCTTGAACGCCGTGAAATCCGGGAAGTATATTTCAATGCTCAAGGAGTTTCAGGAAGCGGATAAAATGGCTTTGAGCCGCGCAGTCAGAGAAATGGTGTCCCGTGCAACAATGCCAAACGAAGAGGAGGTGCGACAAGCCATACAAACATACTGGAAGATTCTATCAGATCCAAAGCTCGCGAAGCACGTTCGGGACACCTTGGAGCTAGGAAAGGTCGAACTACCAGAAGATATTGTCAGAAAGTATGGTATCCGTGGCGACTATCGCAGGGCGCTGGAGCTGATACGCGAGGCAATGATCCGCGGGTCCCTCTGGACGCCACCGGGCTGGCGAATCCGCCCAAACAATCCAATACGTCCGCGATGATGAGCACGCACCACACTGAAGGTGGCGAGATGATGACACTGACCTACACTGAGCGGAACAAACTCGAAAAAGAGCTGCAAAGATATGGAGAGGAAACGTACGCAAGATTGCTGTCAACCCTTGCCACCGCAGCGAAAGAAGATATCCAGCGGGAAATTGGACATCAGATAGATACCGAAAAGCCAATAATCCTGGTGGCACCTGGGAGATCTGGCAGAATCGCAGCACAGATACTAAGATACGCACTGAAAGACACGCACAAATTTCACAGAATACCGATTGTCCAGATTCCAGCAAGCGTACGAAGCATGACGGGAAGGGCATGGGAAAAACTAATTGAGCGACTTCTAAGCAAAGAGATGATTGCGGAACTGCGCAGAGCAAATCAGCAGGGAGCGCAAATCATATTTGTGGACGCCGTAAAGGGAAGGGGAATCACTGCCGAGAGGTACAGAAAAATGGCTGAGCGCCTAGGAATACCAATACATAAAGAAATCATATTCTCGGAGGCAAAAAGTCACAGGATTCGTGTTCTGGGCAAACACGCCGATAACTACTCAAAAATCATGGTGAATTTATTCGATAAGAAGCGCATCACAGTAGAACAAGGCAGTGAACGAATCCGACTTGACGTGTACAAAGCAAGGCGAAGGCAAAACGGGAGGGTGTAGTTTTATATACATAACCGTAACCGTAACTCTATAGCCTGGGTAGCGGGCGGGTGGCTGTCCGCAAGGAGGAAGGTCCGCCCACCCATAGGAGAAAGGGGAAACTCCCCCGCTCCGAGAGGGGCGCCGGGGGAACAGAAACGACACTTTCACCATGGAGCAGATGACCGCAGGAGAGCGATGAAATGGTGGAAGGTGAAACGGCCCCCGGACGGGTGCAAGGCGGCAGCCGCTTAGTCGAATGCCACCAAGAACAGAAGGCGGCCTACGGCCCGCTGCCCAGAACATATTTTAATTACCGAAACATAGTAGTAACGTGGGATTGAGGGAAAGCCTGCGCTTAATACGGAAAAGAACAAGCGAGTTAAGAATGAGAGTTGGGGAGAAAAAGGAAAGAGCACAGCTGAGACTCCACGCCGCACTCGGAGACTGGTACTCGCAGTATAAACTCGACGAGATAAACAAATTCAAGGAAAAGCATGGTATTAAGGTCCTAGACCCCAAAATATACAGGGAAAGGTACTCAAAGCTAGCCGAAACCCTTCGAAGGATGGATGAGAGGGTTGGAAAAATAACGAATCTGGAGGAATTCCTCGAAAAGAGGGGAATCACGCTTACAAATAACCAGAAGGAGTTCCTACAAATTCTCAAGGACGAGGTGCGCAGGAACCCGCATACACTAGAAGACATCCTTCAGGCCGCAAGGTATGCGCATATAGGCCGGTACGAATTAGCAGAGGCAGCAAAGCTCCTGAAGGGAAAGGGAAATGTAAAGGACTGGAAGGAGTATCTTAAACTCGCATTCTTTGCAAGGGAAAAGTTTGCAGACGACGTGTACAGCGCATACTGGGACGCACGCCTTAAGGGACTCCCTTGGAGAGCAGCGGGCAGGTTTTTCGGCCTTTCGCAGGAAGAAGAAAGTGGCGAGCTCGCAAGAAAATATGCACAGGTCGCACACTACTTAACAGGTCCAAAATGGGGTGGCGCAAGACTTCATCCGAAACTTATGGCAGCAATGCTCCATCCTGAACACGCCTCCGAGCTCGGAGAGCTGCTATCAATAATCGGTTCAGTTAGCGAGGGCCATACGCCTCTAAGGGATATTTCAGAACATGTGGAAAAGCGAACATTCGCCCCCAGAGGGCATTTCCATAAGATGCTGGTCGAAGAGCTGAGGGGGCTTGTGAAGGAAGGCCCGGAAATGGGTTACGGCAGATACCACCAGCAATTAGAGATCGCAAAGGGGGCCCAAGATCTCGCAGAGCGGTTAATCAACCAACGCTTATCCGACGTTCTGAATGAGCTTGAGGAGGAGCTAAAAAAGGAAGATGGCGCGAGGAACAACGAGAAGATAAAAGAACTCATTGAAAAGCGTGACACCCATTTGAGGGAGATTGCGAAGGAGGTTGCGAAATATATTTCGGAAAGAAGAAATATTCAAGGAGGTGACGATGTGGTCCTTGAACGTGTTAAACGAATCGGACGCAAAATAAGGGAAAGGATTTGGAGAAGACCCGAAAAGGGCGTCGCAGAAGAAGAACTTGCCAAGACAAAGGAAGTACCCGCGAAGATGGCGGGGCTAGAAGAAACGCCTGCGAAGGCGGGGCCGGAAGAGGTAAGGCTTATAGACATACTGAAAGAGGCGCATGACCACGCAGCTGCAAATGTGCTTCCCAGCGAAGAGCTGAAGAAATTCGGCATCATAATCCCCGAAACGGTCCACAGGGCGCTCTTCGAGGAGCTAAGAAAGAGGGGCCTCTTGACAAACAGCGTTAGAGTGGAGCCAGAACAGAGGGATGAGCTGAAAAAGCTTATCGCCACTGTTCTCGTAAGGGAAATTCAAAAGGGCGTTAAGCTCGATTCAAAGCTCCTAAAAGCCATCGAAGACGCAAACATCCAAGAAAAATACAACAAAAAACGCGAATTACTCAAAAAAATAGAAGAGCTGAAGAACAAACACGATAGAATCTCAAATGGAATTAAGACGAAAATGGGGGAGATTGAGAGCCTGCAGTATGCCCTAACAAAGCTTCTGGGAAGGGGCATCCTGAACTACTCTGACGAAAGGAAGTTCGAGCAGTTACTAAAGACCGCGAGACGGGCGGTGGCGCAGGGAAGGTACAAAACCATCGGAGAATATTTTGAAGCGTTTTACAGAAAAAACGGCGGAAAACTGCACCAGAACGTGTACAGAACTACGATAGAGCAATACCTGCGGCGCCTAAAAGATGCAGAGGCTTACATCCAGGATAAGGAAATGGAAAGGCAGAAAATACTCCAAGAGCTGGAGAAACACAATAATCTACTAAAGGAAGTAGAAAAAGAAATTGAAGCGGCGAGGAGACCTGCACTTCAGGCGAAGGCTGCTGCAATCGTGAAAATAAACCGCCGCGTAGCACAGAGACTGGCAGAAGAACTCATAAAAGCACATAAAAAAGGCAAATTCGAGTTCGTGGGGCCAAAGATAAAGAGCGTTACCTCCGTAAAAGGCCAAAAGTGGTAACTGCCCCCCCACATCTTTATTCTTTTTAAAGCACAAAACCCGCGTTCACGTCAACAATGAAATAGCGGAGAAAGTGCGCCGGCCGGGATTTGAACCCGGGTCGTCGGCGTGGCAGGCCGACGTCCTACCAGGCTAGACTACCGGCGCAACCCTTCGGAGGCGTACTAATGTGCGTGCGATCGCAAAGCGCATCGCACCCGCGACCGGGCGCCATGGAGATGGCGCTAGACTACCGGCGCAACCCTACCAACTAGCAAATACTCTTAGGTGGGGGAGGGTTTAAAACCTTATTCGGAGGTATCTTCCAGATTTAAACGCGAACTACTCATTCTTATTGTGAAGTACAGGGAACAAGGATTTCCGGAAAAGGAGATACATGACGGACAGATAAGGGTAGCCCATGTGTACCCGGGCACGTACAGGGAAGCGATGGCGTCCATTGGATACATAACAATATTCTCCCGGATGAACGAAGATGATGAAATCGTAGCACACCGATTTACCACGGATTCACCCTTCTCCATAGAAGAGGGACTCCCGCTGAAGGCATACGACGTTATTGTCGCGTCCGTTCACTTCGACCTTCAAATTCCCCTCCTCCTGAGATACTTGCACATGCAGAGGATTTCGCTCAGAAAAGAGGAAAGAGATTTGCCGCTGCTCGTCGGCGGGCCCGCGGTGTGGAACCCCCTTCCAGTATCACGTGTTGCAGATGCCGTGTTCATAGGGGAGGGAGAGGATGGAATAGCAGAAGCGATAAAGGGTATATACACGGATAAGAAGGGATACAAGCATTATAATGTCTTCAACACGTGGTTGAAAAACCGCGCGCGCTTTGCACGGCACGATCTTTCCTATCGCCCGCCAGCAGTTGTGGCAGAGGAATCAGCATATGGTAAAAGGGCAGTATACATCGAGCCATCGAGGGGGTGCAATTTCGGATGCAGATTCTGCCTCATAGGATGGACAAAGAGACCGAGAAGAGACCGAAAGCTCTCACAAATACTCGAATGGATACTTGAAGGCACTGAAAACGGAGGGGAGAAGATTTTCTTTTACGGCTCAGACCTGCTGGGTCATCCGCATCTAAAGAAAGTGCTGGAAGTTCTTGCGAGACTTGAAATCCCCTTTGCACTCTCGTCCATGCGCTTCGACCGCATTGACGATGAATTCCTGGAAATACTGAGGACAAACAAGACGCGAACGATAACTGTGGCACCCGAGGTCGCGTCGGTACAGCTAAAGGCATTCATAAACAAAAACATACCGAACGACGGACTCATAGAACTTGCAAGACGGGCAAAAAAATACGGAATCAAACGCATGAAGCTGTATTTCCTCTTCGGATTCCCGAACGAAACAGAAAAGGACTTCATTGCGCTCAAGGAGCTCAGGGACGGAATAGAGAAAGCGGGGCTTATGCCAGCCCCTTCCGTCAATCCGGTTATACCAAAACCTTTCACGCCCTTCCAGTGGCTGCCCTTCGCCGGTGTGGATTATATCCAGAAGTGGAACAAGTGGATTGCCAAAAACCTGAGGGGAGACACGATGAACCCTAAACGAGCATGGATACAAGCGATTCTATCGGTCGGGGACGAAGGAGTAGGTAACGTCCTTCTGCGAGCCTTCCACGACCTTAACTACAGCCACTGGCGCAAGGCGTTCGAAGATGAGGGCATTGACCCGGAGAAATACACAAAAGCGGAGCGGGAAACACCGTGGATGGACTACGTGGATACAGGCGTGAATGAAAAATTCTTGTGGAAGGAATGGGAAAAGGCACAAAATGGTGAATTCACGCCGCCGTGCCACGAGAGATGCTCCCTCTGTGGAGTGTGCTTCCCATGATAGCAGCGGTGGTATACAAACCGGGTAAATTTGCAGACCCGCTTATGGAATCGGTCAGAGAGTTCTTCGGAGTAGAAAAACTCGCCGTTAGGGGCCTCGGCGTCGTGGAGAGGTACGAAACGAGGGACATCAGCATATACTTCATACCCGTGAGAAAGTCCTACGAGCTACACGCCGAAGAGATGGAAAATTTGATAAGTGAGGGAATCGGGCGGCCGTACGTGGTCGTCTCCATAAATCCGCACATAGCAGACATGCGAGAGGGAATATTCATCCACTCAGCAGGGAACATAACGGGAGAAAACATACTTGGGGGCGGATTTTCCCCAAAATCCGTGGCAAAGACGGACCCCGGCACAATAGGCATGGTTGTGCGCGCAGTCTATAAATTTGCAGAAGAGCTTGAAACGCCGCCAGTAATCAATATAGAGGCAACGCACGACTTTCCCACAAAAACGAGCATTCCATATCTTTCCTTTGAGGTTAGAGGGGACTACTACGACCTTGCAGCCCTCTCCCTAGTAGCATCCCTTGGAAAGGAAATATACTTCAAGCCGTACCTGACAATAGGCATATCGTACTACGCCAATGAGTTTATACCCGTGATTCTGCGGAAAAAGAAGGTGCCGGCGTACCACGTCCCCTTCTACCTTGCCCACCACCTCAGCGCCGATTTTTTGCGCACACTAAAAAGGGAAGGATACATCGAAGGTGTAGCCTACGGCAGGGGAGTAGACAGGGATAAGCTACCGTTTTAGCCATATGGGGCGACGGATGAGAAATGCGGAGAACCATCTGGCAAATTCCCTGTTTCTCACATAAAACGGGATGATTGCACGCCCCCGTACCACTTCAAACGTCTTGGACATTTCTTCTGCCACATGGCGGCCAACGGACCCGGACGAGATGGCATCGGAAACGATACGGTAAAGGGCTATCTCGGGAGAAGATACGGGCCGGGGGACATCAACATACCACCTGTCACCCTCTATGTACGGTCCGAAGAAATCAGAGCGGTGCTTTTCGAGAAAGCGCTTGCTGTTCTCATAGTCAAAAACGGGTGGGCCGCGCTTCTTAATAACGGAGGCGGTATGGCCGCCCCCTATCTCGACAAGGAACACGATATCCTTTACTTCATCTGTCCACACAGCGGAGTTCATCACCTCGTACCCCTGCTCCTCCATCCTGCGGCGAATATACTTTGAGAAACGCTTTATCTCGCCCCAGACAATGTCAGGAGAAACCCCTGCGGGATATGGCGCCAGAACAAATAGGTACGTGGTATTTCTCTGCAACATCGTTTTCTTTAAGTGAATGGGTGCAAGAGGATAGTCCTCAGGGAAAAAGAAGTCAATGCTGGGGTGCTCAAGGAATTCACGGGAGGCAGCCACAAAGGTGGCCAGCGACTGGACAGAAACGGGGGACGCTACATTCCTTCTCGGGTCCACGGGGTCAACTACGACCAGCGGCTCCTCAAACTTCACTCCAGCGTGACCCTCAAGGTCTATAACCACCTGTGGCTTCCAACGAGACGCTGCACGCAGGACATTCAGGAAGGAGCCATAGTAAATGATAAGTAGCTCGCACAGATACCCTGAAAAGCCCTCCGTCTTTATCTCCGCTCCGTAGACACCGATTCCCCTGAGGAACGCCTTGAGCAGGCGTACTTCATCCCTTTTCCTATCATCGAGGCGCTCAGATACATACCTCTGGTGGAGCGGAGTCCTGTCCGTAGCGGAAATTATCGGTTCACCAACATCTATGGCGTAGGCAGGAACAACATCAATCTCCACACCCTCTACAAAGATTGTAACGTATGGGTGCTCGGCGTAGCGAAGCTCAAAATGCTGTGAAAGGGATTTTCCTATTTCCAACGCTTCGGTCTCCATAACGTCGCGAGGAACATTCTTTGGATAGAGAATGAAAATATCAACGTCCGAGCTGCCACGGAGATTCGTCCCCCGCGCGGCGGAGCCCGCAATAACTACATCCACAAATTTTCCCTTCCTCCTCTTTATCCTGGAGACGACACGGCGTGCGACGGACATTATGTGCTTTATTTCCTCATCGCTCGGCTTAACGCGGGACAGAACCTCCGAAAGAATTGCCTGGATGGAGTCCACGTTTAAAATGAGGTAACGCCAATTTTAAAGGATGGCAGAAGTCATCGAAGAAAACGACGTCGCCCGAATAATGGAGGGCTGGCCGTATCCCCTGTACTCGCTCAAACGATATCCTTTTACCGCTGCGGAAGAAGAGCTCTTCAGAAACATTGTCGACGTCCTCCTCAAGAAAAACTCAATTGTGTATGTCAAATTTAAGGTGCTTCCACCCGAAATGGAGCAGATGTTCAAGGAAACATTCCGTGACGAGGTCCTTCTGAAAATACCGCCCCAAACATTCTCCAAGCTGCCCAAAGAGGAAGAAAGAAAGCAGATTATTGCCACCCTCGCGGAATACCTCCTGAAATTTAAGGTTCAGAATCCGAAAAAACTTGCAGAGCAGATTGTGAACACGGTGTTCGGCCTCGGCATATTGGAAGACTTGCTGGAGGACGACTCCCTCGAGGAAATAATGGTAAACGGCGAGAACAAACCCGTGTTTGTGTTCCACCGAAAGCTGGGCATGTGCAAGACCGATGTGTATCTCTCGCGCGAGGAAATTATACGCTACATAAAGAAGGTTGCGGTCTGGGTAAACAAATCCGTGAGCGACAGGAACCCAATTCTGGATGCTCACCTCCCGAATGGCGACCGATTCAATGCAACCCTGCCCCCAATATCCCTCAAAGGCCCTACAATAACCATAAGAAAGTTCCGCAGGAAACCGTTCACCCTTCTGGACATTATACGAAACGGTACGATTCCTGACAACGTTGCAGCATTCCTCTGGCTGGCAGTGGACGGACTCGAAATAGCGCCAAGGAACATACTCGTCGCAGGAGGGGCAGGAGCAGGAAAGACAACGACGCTCAACGCACTGATTGACTTTATCCCCCTCGACCAGCGCATAATAACGGTTGAGGACACAAAGGAGCTGGATTTGCCCCTTCACGAGAACTGGATTCCCCTTGTGACGAGGCCCGCCACGGCGGATGCCAAAGGGATTACGATGGATGACCTCCTGAGAAATGCGCTGAGGATGCGCCCCGACCGCCTCGTGATAGGGGAGGTCCGCGGTCCGGAGGCAGAAACACTATTCATAGCAATGGATGTCGGCCATCAAGGGACAATGGGAACGCTCCATGCAAACTCTGCCCGGGAAGTGCTGCTACGCCTCACTTCCCCCCCGATGAATGTTCCCGAAGACCTGCTCCCCCTTGTTAACATCATACTCGTGCAGCACCGCATAAGAACAAAGGAGGGAACCGTAAGGCGCGTTATGGAGGTCGCAGAGGTAACACATATGGAAAACAAGGTTCTGCTGTCCCACATCTTCAAATGGAATCCTGTCAGCAAGAGACTTGAAAGAACGGACGTTCCATCCCACACGATGGAAGAACTCCACGAGATACTCGGCATTGACAAGAAAGAGATTCACGAGGAGCTCGCCCGAAGGGAAAGGATACTGAGATGGGCAGCAAGGCACGTATCGTCAAGGGAGGAATTCATAAAGCTCGTGAACGCATATTATACTGACCCGGACGGTGTGTTCAATGCCCTCTCTTGAGGTAACGGTGACGGCGAAGGTCTTTCCCACGGAGTCGGAGGAGCGCATAATGGAGATTCTCAGCGATACATTTCCGGGGATGAAGTTCGAACGGAAGGGCGACTACATTGTCGGAAAAGGGGACGAGAGCAGCATAGACAATCTGATTAACATGATAGGCAGGGAAAAAATCGCCGCAAGAGCATATGTTCTCTTCAAAAAACGAAAAAGAGGAAATTCAATACTTATACCTCTGGAAAGAGACCCGCTCGCGGTCAAAAGGATTTCATTCGGAGAGGATGGGGAGTTTCCCCCCATTTGGGTCGAAATTCGAGGTGATGTGGATGCGATTCTGGCACGCCTTCGCAATCTTGCTGATATTAGGTAGCGCGTACGCAACGGTTCAGATATTCTGGCCAACAGCCGCGGAAGTTGGCGGTGGCGCCTCATTCTACATCGGAAAGGTATCCCCCGGCCATGAGATACTCCTGATAACGGACAGGGGGCCGGAGGAAGACCCGTACACTGACGTAACGGTTACCCCAAACTGGCTAAAGAAATACACGATTGACGGCGACCGCCTGTACATACGGATAAAGGTTCCAAGAAGCGAGTCTGGAACGAAGCAGTTCTGCGTGGAGCTGTCGGGACAGTTCTCCCGCGACTCTTTCTGCCCGAGCATACTCATAACGTCCGGTCTCATAGACTTTGACGTTCAGAAAAACGTGGTAGAGGGGGATGCAGGCGTATACGTGCCCGTGGCAACAATGGTAAAGAACGCGTCGTCCGGTGAAACGGACGTGGCAATCTCATGCTCCCTCGGCGAGAAATACTGCGAGGCTGTTAAAACGCATCTGCGCGCCGGGGACGTGAAAGAGCCGGAAATACGCGTAATATACCCCTTCCCGGGCACATACAACGTCAAGCTCACAATGACGGACCTCCTGAGTGGTCAGGAAACGACAAAAGAGGTACAGATTCACCTGAAACCATCAATACGAAATAGCATGCGCATGCTCCGCTGGGGGCTGCCAGTATATTTCCCCTTCGCGCTGCCGGCGCTCTCAATAACATCACTGGTGGGTTAAGATGAATATGGAAGAGTTCCTCATGGACCACCCATGGGCCGCGGACGTTGCAAAGTCCCCTCTCCTCCTCGCATTGCTCCGCTTCGTGGAAGAGCCCAAAACGGTGGAGGAAATTCAAAAAACGTTCGACAAGCTCAGCGACGACGACATCGCAAGGGCACTCTACGTTCTGAAGACATTGAACATAATAGACGGTGACGGAGAAAGGGTATGGCTAAGCGAGGACGGCAAAGCATTCTTGAAGGCGTACGACGAGACATTTTAGCGGTAGCGGAGAATGGCAACAACCCCTCCCATCTTCTCTATCATATACGCCGGTTCAAAATCCTTCGGCACTATAAATATCTTGCCACCGGCGTTTCGCACTGCCTCAAGAATCTCCTTCGCTCTCTGGCGGTTCTGAAGGAAAAAGTGCTCATGCATCAACAAAACATCAACTGCCCCGGAGATGGCGTAGCTGTAAACTTCCTCGCCCACCGCAACGGGCTCCCCCTTTGCTAAACGCGCCCTGAACTCGTCAACATACCTCAGTATCTCTGATAGATGGTGTTCTCGCGCTATGCTTTCTAGACGGTCGGCAAGAATCTCATGTATGCCCTTTTCACCGGCCATTGCAGTTCTGACACCCACAAAGCGCTTGTTGCTCCCCCTCTCCTTAGAAAAGCGAATGAAATCCTCGTAAAAGAACCCCGGCCCACCGACGACGACCAGCTCGGGCTCCAAATCGGAGACAAAACGGAAGACTTGGCCATAATACTCGGAGAGGTCTTGTACATCCCCCCTCTTCCCGTGGTGGGGATTCTTGACATACCCTTTCCGCTCAAGGCGCTGCGAGAGCGTGTAAACCAGTGCGCCCTCATCATCCATGGAAACAATTGTTATCTTCGGCTTCTTTGACTCCTGTTCGGCGCGGCGCAACTCATCCACAACATATTCAGACCACTCTGCCTTCTCGATGGTGACCTCCTTCCCTGCACGGATTTCAATGGTCTGATGCTTCCCCTTCCCGACCACATCCTCGGGGCGTGCCTCCACGACAACTCCGGTTACCCGGAGGGATGCAGAGTACTCGTGAAACTTTACATTCTCCACGGAGAGGCGGACAAATACCTTGAACACCTCGCCGGAACCGCGCTCACCTTCCCGCTTAACCCGGCGGAGGACTGTACCCTCAACAACGTCCCCGGGGGATATGGCACGCTCCAGTATCCATAAATCCTCCAATGTCTCGGGAACGACACGTATACGGTGCGTTTTGCGGTCGGCGAATATGACCTGCATATTTAAACAAAACGCCCGAAGTTTTTATCATGCAGTTGGACAAGGACGGCATCATCACGCTGCTCATAGGTCTCGTTCTTCTCATAGGCGCATGGGCCGCAGAGTTCTACCTTCTCGGTGCAGGCAGCGCATGGAACGCTGTTGTCGCTCTGGTCAAGGATATAATCGTCGGCGGGATAGCAGGGGTCGGCCTGCTCCTCATCGTCGTGGGAATTCTCTTCATGACGGCCTGGTAGCATGCGCGTTGCAGTCATTGACTACAACAAGTGCAAGCCAGAGAAATGTGGCTTTCTCTGCGCCCACGTCTGCCCAGTCAACAGGGGAGGCGGCGATCCGGCCATAAAAATAGACGAAGAAAAGAACGTCCCCCGAATTATTGAGCCCCTCTGCATCGGCTGCGGCATATGCGTGAAGAAGTGTCCCTTTGGCGCGATTACCATCGTTAATCTGCCGGAAGAAGTTGGAGAACCGGTCCACCAGTACGGGCCAAACGCATTTCGCATCTATGGCCTGCCCTACCCCCGCAAGGGAAAGGTCATAGGAATACTCGGGAGAAACGGCGCCGGGAAGTCCACGGCTGTAAAAATCCTGTCCGGCACCATAAAGCCGAACCTCGGGCGATTCAACAACCCTCCTGACTGGGACGAAATTATAGGGCGCTTCAAGGGTACGGAGCTCCAAGCATACTTCGAGCGGCTGAGGGACGGAAAGGTGCGTGTCGCATACAAGCCCCAGGAGATTGAAGCCATACCGAAGGTATTCAAGGGGAAGGTACGCGAACTTCTCGAGAGAATAGACAAAGAAAGGGTAGACGCAATTGCAAAGCTCGTCGGAATTGACCACATCCTTGATAGGGATGTTAGAAACTTATCCGGCGGGGAGCTGCAGCTCCTGGCAATAGCAGCGGCGATAATGAAGGACGCAGACCTATACTTCTTCGACGAGCCAGCATCGTATCTGGACATCCGCCAGCGTCTGAAAATGGCGAAGCTCCTCCGCTCTCTCATAGAGAAGGGCGACGTGATGGTTGTGGAGCATGACCTGGCCGTTCTCGACTACCTCTCCGACGGCATATTCATTATATACGGTGTCCCGGGCGCTTACGGTATGGTTTCGGGTTACAAGGGTGTGAGAGAGGGCATAAACCAGTTTCTGGAGGGAATCCTGAAGGAAGAGAACATGCGCATACGCGATGAGCCCATACGCTTTGAGGTGCGACCGCCAGGGGAGTGGGCCGGCAAGGTGCTCTTCGAATACCCTGCGGTAAAGAAGAGGCTTGGCGATTTCACGCTAGAGGCAGAGGGCGGTGCTGTAAGAGAAGGGGAAATCATAGGCATCATCGGGCAGAACGGTATAGGAAAGACGAGCTTTGTACGTATACTCGCGGGGGAGATAAAGCCAGACGAGGGTATAATCGAGACGGACCTGAAGATATCATACAAGCCACAGTATATCAACCTGCCCGACGTCCCCGTCTCCCAGCTGTTTCTGGAAGAGGACATTGACAGGTCCTTCTTTGAGTCGGAGATAAAGCGTCCGCTGGAGATTGATAAGATATGGGAGAACAGAGCGTCTGAGCTGTCTGGAGGAGAGCGTCAGAGAGTCGCCATTGCCCTCTGTCTCTCCCGGGAAGCGGACATCTACCTGCTCGACGAGCCATCGGCGTTCTTGGACGTTGACCAGCGCCTCGTTGTGTCAAAACTCATAAAGCGCGCCATAGCCAACCGCAAGAAGATGGGCTTTGTCGTAGAACACGACATCATCATGATGGACTACGTCTCCGACCGCCTCATCGTATTCTCAGGAGAGCCCGGCAAGCACGGACACGCATCATCCCCGCTCGAGATGCGCGAAGGCATGAACCGCTTCCTTAGAGAGCTGGGCATAACGTTCCGAAGGGATCCGAACACAGGCAGACCCCGCGTAAATAAAGAGGGTTCTCAGAAGGACGTAGAACAGAAGAAACGCGGCGAGTACTACTACATGGGCGCGTAGTAGAGCAGCGTCGGGAAGAGAAGAAAGAACATCGCAACCCGCTTCTCCACACCGAATATATGCGTTAACGTGCCCGCAAACGTGGATGCGAGGACCAGCGGAACCGATGGGACGCCTAAAAACACCCCAGCACCGGCAACGATTGCAATGAATGCGGCTGCCTTGACGAAGCGGTTGGAGTATATTCTGTAAAGAAATGGCGTCAGAAGGATGGCCAAAGCTGCACCAATGAGAACTGCAGCGGAGGCAACGAGCAGCGTTGAAAACGATGGGGAAGAAGAAAGGGCGGCAGCGAAGGAGGAACGCACGAGCCCGTAGGAACGTCCCGTACCCGTCAGAATGAGGGATGCGGAAGCTGAGGAACCGGCGGCGACCATCATTTCTTCGTCACGGACTGAAAGAATGGGCTGAACAAGAAACGCGGCGAGCGAAAGGGAGACTGCAGGGAAGTAAGATACAGCAAAGGCGATGAGAAGGCCGAAGACAGCACCGCGGAGGAGAGAGACAATATCAACGCTGCATACATCCCCGAGAGGGTACACCTCCTTCGAAAGTAGGGCCAGAAATATTGTAGAACCGCCAAAGAGACCGGAAATGGCTGCAGGCAGGGCGTTATCAAGGGGGTAGTAGTTCAGTACGAGGTAACCGTACATGGAATAGAAAACCGCAAGGATTGCAGCTGGAATAGGACGTGCAGAACGCAGAACGGAAAGAACAGCAACGTAAACGAGAATAAAGAACAATACAGCCCTTGGCAGGCGGACGGACAGGAGCACCGATAGAGGATAGTACAGAAATGCGAGGATAATTCCGAGAACTGTGCCTAAAACGTAGAGGTAAACAGCGTACAGCCCCTTACCCCCCGAAACGAGCCGGTGGGCCACGATATACGTGTACGCCGTCGCTGCGGAGAATGCGCCCAGATACACAGAAGGAACAATGGAAAGGGAAGTATATACGCCGAAAACAAGCGCCGCAGCAACATCTGAGGTCAAGCGCAAAAGAATGGGGTGAAAACCCGGCACGAGGGCGGAAAAAATCCCGAGGAGAATCGCCTCAAGCACCGAAATAATTCGCAAGGAGGAGCAATATATATGCTACTGTGACAAACGGAACGAACGGCGTCGTTGTTCTAACTGCAATTTCCTTAACACCTTTTTTCTTTAGCCACTCAATGTCCTCCGGGTACAGCCCAGCCGCGCGGAGAGGCGAGTAACGAACTTTAATGCGTCCAATCTCGGCAAGAGCAGCGGTACGCCAGGAGAACGGAATCACGCGACCGTCATCAAGTACAAAATCCGCCGGAACATCCCCGTCTTCAAGTTCCTCCACCTTTTTTACCTTCCGGAAGACCTGTGTACGCATGGCGAGTACGCGGAAGAAAAGGCCGGCCAGAAACAGTGTCAGAGCAGACAGAACCACATCAACAGATGGGGACCAGAGGAAAAGAGCAAGGGCTGAGAAAACATCGGTGGGAAAGGGGAGGAGGGAAAAGAGCAGACCGATTGGACCGAAAACAGATACGCTGGATGCAACCACAAAGGATTTGCGGAGAAGCAGGGGAACAGCCCCCATAAGGTTCTTGCGCAGCTGTTCTGAGCACATAATCCGCCAGAGCATCCACGGAAACGTCAGCAGAAACGCCACAAACACGGAAGCAATGAAAAGAGCCAGAGGAAACGGTAGCGAAAGTCCAAAGAGGGGCACAGAATGGGGGTTAAGAGCGGCAACGGCTGTAAACAATTTTACGTCGCCACCCGCCCACATTCCAATACGGTAGAGGAGATACGCGACGAGAAATGTGCTCGCTGCGTAGAGAAGGACGGCATAGTTGCCAAGAAAGAGCCAGTAGAGGATGCCAAAAACCGTTGCACCGTACGTCAGAATATCTGGAATTCGGCGTTCGCGAAGGTCATAGAAGGAGGAAACGAGAAGCATGGCAAGCGTAACCACCTGTACAAACATCGTGTAGAATTGAGAGGAGGATGTTTTAGAACCTGCTCAATATCTTGTTGACCTCGGTGGAGAACTTCTTTGTAGCACCGATGACCGTCGAACTTATATCCGTGGCGCTGCTCTTAACACCGGAAGTAAGCATGTAAATGACAAGCACTGCAAGTATGACGACACCGCCTACAAGGAGCAGGTATTCAAAGGTTGTCTGGCCGCGATTATCCATCATACAAGAGTGTATAGAAAAGAGAAAAATAAAATATATACCCCTCGAGGACTTCAGATAACGTTTATCTCCTCTACAACCTCATTTGCTTCGCTCGTCAGCTTGTTCGTCGCACCGGTCACAGTCTCGTTCACGTCCGTGGCGCTGCTCTTAACACCGGAAGTAAGCATGTAAATGACAAGCACTGCAAGTATGACGACACCGCCTACAAGGAGCAGGTATTCAAAGGTTGTCTGGCCGCGATTATCCATCATCATCACCTCCGACGTGGTGAATAGGGCGGGGACATATAAAAGGCTTGCGGATCATCCGCCGAGCATCCCCCCAACCATTGCGGCGGTACCTATAAGTATCAAGTATGCCACCAGCATAAAGATCGGAGTATACCTGAGGCCCGAAGAAAGCTTGCCCTCACGTATGGCGGTTACCATTACTGAAGAGATCGCCGCCTGGAAGAGAACGTACACCGTCAAGAAAAACTGGATATAGCCCACCGCATGAACCATCTCGGCATATTTAGCAGGGGCCAGAATCGAGGAGCCTGCAAACTCCTTCCCCATCCTGACGAAGAAATGCATAATGCCAAACGCTGCACCGACTATGAAGGGGGACAGTATAACAGACGAGACTACGAGAAACATTGCCTGCATCGTTGTCTTCGCCTTCCGCTCTTCCATCAGGCGGTACGTTTGACGGGCATCTTCGGCGACATCCTCCAAGACCTTTGCGAGACCGCCCCCCGCGTGGAAAGCATCAACTATAATGGTAACTACACGCTGTACGAGTTCTGACGGCACCCTTGCGGCGAAGCGACCCAGGGCCACATCGATTGTATTGCCACTCTGTAGGTCTTCCAAAATGTAACGGAACTGTTTTGAAAGATACCCGTAATCCGCAGACACTACCTCCCTCACAGCCATTTCAAATGTTCCACCAGACTGCAAGGTAGATGCGATTTGCTTCAGCGCGTCCGAGAGATTTGCATCAACCTCCGAGGCGATCTTAACCCCTTTATAGTAGGGATAAAACACGATAAAGTCAGCCACAAGAAGGCCCACAAGGAGCGGGGTGAGATCGCGGACAAGCAGAGCCAGCAGAGCCGAGATAAGAACGACGAGCACCCCTGAAAGGATCAATAAATACGGATTCGTTCGAACCCCTGCCAAGCGAAGATGCCGCGAGTAATTGCGAATGAATCCAGTAAGCGCAGACTTTGACACATTATCACCTCATGGGGTCGGATACCTTTACAAAATACAGGAAGAACAGCAGAAACGCGGGGAACAACACCAAATAAGCCATTGCGATCATGTGTATCGGCATACGGAACGCCTTCAAAAGATCCGAGCCGGTGGGCGCATATCCTATGGTGGTAACCATTGCG
>CAZAKL010000007.1:3478-25379 GCA_964486025.1 uncultured archaeon | reverse complement strand
ACAAAATACAGGAAGAACAGCAGAAACGCGGGGAACAGCACCAAATAAGCCATTGCGATCATGTGTATCGGCATACGGAATGCCTTCAAAAGATCCGAGCCGGTGGGCGCATATCCTATGGTGGTAACCATTGCGAGCATCACGGGAAAGACAACAGCCATAAACATGAATACAACACTGAAGAAGTTGAGCTTTTCGCCGTACGCCACAACACGCATCCTTTGCTCAAAGGAAACGTCGTTTGCCAGGCTCATAATCGCATCGGATAGATTCCCACCTATCCTCACGGCTCGCAATATGTTGGCAATCGCCCGGCGGATTCCCCTTGATTTCATACGCGCAGACAGGTTGGAAAGCGCCACCTCCGTGGACTTTCCCTCGTCTATCTCCCGGAGTGTTCTCTCAAACTCCTCGGACAGTACCCCGTAATCCGCCTCGGCAACAGCGCGCATTGCCTGGTACAGGCCCATGCCAGCCCGAATCTCAACGGCAAGATGGCGGAGAGCGAAGGGTAAGTACTTCTCTGCCTGCCTGGAGCGTGCCACAGCCCTGTTGCGAGGATATGCACGGCCGAATACGTAGACAAACATAAATACGAAGAATGCCACGGCAAGAGGGCCTACGAGCGCAAGATTTGGAGATGCACTAATGAAAATGGGGACAGAAACTACAAACGCCGCGAACGCCAGTACAAAGGACAGGACAAGAATATACGCTAGATACTGAAGACCCGTGAAGGGAAGATTCGCCGCGTACAGATCCCAGTCCAAACTCTTGACGTACCTCTGATCCGCAATCTTTCGCAGCAGTTTGTCAAAAAAACCCTTAAACCGCAGGTAGATCTTCCCAATCGTACTGATAAAGGGCGAGTCGTACTCTGCAAGGTCTTCCGGAGATCCGGATATTGTAATTTGGGGTGTGAGAATATCCTTGATATCCAGCTCTTTTTCCTCCGCTTCATCCTCCTTGATGTACGCGCCCTCCTGCTGATACTTCTCCTGAAGCCTGCGGATAATTTCATCTACGCTTTCGATCTGCCGCTTTTTCTTTGGAGGCGGTGTGCTCTGTCGGGGCTTCTTCTTTGCATTGTCGACGATCTCTCTCTTCAAATCATCCCAGCTTATTTCTTTCGCCAACGCTTCTCCGCCTCCATATAGTATTCCTGAACGGCCTTCTTAACAGACGCCATGTCTCGCTTGCCAGAGTCGCAGAGCTTCTTTATGAACACCTCGCGCCGATTCCATTCATCCAGAAGATCGTACTTGCTCAGACCCGTAAACTCCGAAAGTTTCGCGAGGTACACAATATTCTCGTCCACCTGAACCATTTTATCCTTCGCTGCGTCCCACGAGAATATTGTAAACACCTTCGGTTCGTGGTCAACATCGCGAACCTCTGCGAGCTCCACAATCCTTCGTATCGTCCCCTTCCTACGATCATGGATACGGTTCTGAACGATGATGAAGTCGAGGGCCGTTGCCATTATCTTTGGGACATTCATCGGGGGGGAGATAATGCGAACTATTGTCTCTTCGGCACTGTTGGCGTGTATTGTACCCATGGATCCGTCGTGGCCAGTATTCATGGCTGTAAACAGGGTGGATGCTTCCTTATGACGCACTTCACCGACTATTATCCTGTCAGGGCGCATACGCAGGGCGTTCTTTACGAGAATGTCCATTGATATCTCACCAGTACCCTCTATGCTCGGTGGGCGGGCCTCCAAGCGAACCCAATGCTCAAGAGGAAGATTTAGCTCAGCGGTATCCTCTATGGTGATAATACGCTCATGAGCAGGGATAAACGCTGCCAGAACGTTCAATGTAGTCGTCTTTCCGGAACCAGTACCGCCGGCAACGAGTATATTCGCCGGTTTGGCACCCATGCCGTCGACTGCCAGCCAGAGGAATGCGGCGATCTTCGGGTCAAATGTTCCGAAGCGAATAAGGTCAACGACGGTGTACGGGTCCTTGCGGAACTTGCGGATGGTAATCGTGGATCCGTCCACGGACGCGGGGGGAATCGTTGCGTTGACACGGGAACCGTCCGGGAGACGCGCGTCTAGGAGGGGGTGCACAGCATCTATGTGGCGGTTGACGTCACGGGCAATCTTTTCTATGATGTTTCTAATCTCCTGATCATCGTAGAAAACCACGTTTGTCTTGCACATTCCATACTTGCGGTGATAGACGTATACCGGCTTACGCGGGCCTATTACCATTATCTCTTCAAGGAGCTCGTCGGAAACAAGGGGATCAAGAAGGCCGTACCCGATCATCTCGCGAACGACAATCTCTGCATAGAATTCACGCTTCGTTCGGGGGATGCCAAGATCGGGAACGTTATCAATAATCTCAAGAACCTTCTGGCGGTAAATATTCTTCTTTGCCTCCAAATCCCGAATCTGCGAGGTCGTCATGGAAATAAGGCGGGTCGCAGCTTCCTTTAGCAAATTTATAATCTTGCGCTCACCGCTCGTGGGGCGGGGGACAGGGACGACGTACCAGTAAAGCGGATCGCCAAGCACCTTGTATATCTTAACGTCCCCATACTCCTCGATGAGTATTTTCTTCATGTCGGCAAGGGAATCTTCCTCGCCCTGGGGCTGGTACCCCTCGCTCTTTTCCGCCTTTTCCGATTTTGGCTTTTTCACCTCATTTAGGATATCCTTCAGGTAACCCACGTTTCCATAATGCGTTACCCGTATTTAATGCTAACGACCAGATTAACACGTGGTAAAGATAATCGACCCGAAGCTCTGCGTTAGATGCAAGGGGCGCCTCTGGTGCGGCCTGCCCAGATGCCCGATCCTGGAGCAGAAGGCGAGAGTCAAAGCGTACACGCCGCGCAGCAGCGAGGTAGATGCTCCCACGCCCCCCGCAGTCTTCGTTAGCTGGAGGAACTATCCAAAGGTAGAAGTCTCGCCGATGGAAGCAATAAAGCACGTAGAATTGGCAGAAAACCCGAAAGAATGGAGAAACATGAGCATCGACGAGATTATAGATGTAAGAACCGCGCTTCTGCGACCCACAATACGCAGCGATGTATACGCCGCTGCGAACCCGCCGGAAGATGTTTTGAAGATACAGGAACTTGCAATGAGCGAAAGGCCCGTGGCGGTCGAGGCGGAGCTGGCAAAAAAGCCCGAGTTAAAGGTACAGTTCGGCCAACTCATAGCACCGATGGGCCCAAAGGCGCCAGCAAAGCGTATAGAACTGCAGGAAAACCCAAAAGTGGACAGAAAAATAGAGAAAATCTACTACGACGAGATGAAAGCAGAGGACGCCGTCGTACAGCTTTTTGAGGGCGGATACGACGTTTACACCATCTCGCGTATCCTTTCTGCAGGCATTCTCGGTATCCCGCGAAACAGAAAACTTGTACCGACAAGGTGGGCAATAACCGCAACGGATGATATCATATACAGGAAGGAGATTGCCAAAATCAGAGAGTTCGAGCCCATAAACGAGTTCCGGCTCTACGAGAGCCACCGCTTCGATAACCACTTCTACATAATATTCATGCCAGATGTCTGGGGCTTTGAGCTGCTGGAAGCGTGGGCACCTGGATCTGCCTGGTACCAGGGCGAAAGGGCAGTCATTCTAAATGACTGGGAAGACCACAGGGGGAGAAAAGGCTATGCAGACAACGTGGGGGGCTCGTACTACGCTGCACGGATTGCAGTCATGGAAAATCTGCTGAGGGAAAAGAAGCAGGCGCGAGTTGTAATTTTCAGAGAAGTCCACGAGGGGTACTACATACCGCTCGGCGTATGGCAGGTAAGAGAAAACGTCAGGGAAGCGCTGGAGAATGAATACCAGAGGTTCGAATCATTGCAGGAAACTCTCGACTATCTACGGCCGAAGCTACGAATTCCCGTCGAAAGATGGGTATCGCGGAGTGTTCTTATAAGGGAAAGAACAAATCAGAGAAAAATCACAGACTGGTTCTCATGAAGGACAATGGCAGAAATATTAAACACAAACGGTGCATATATCTACCCAGCAAGAATGGGCCCGTGGCGTAGCCTGGACAGCGCGTCGGGTTTCGGACCCGAAGGTCGGGGGTTCGAATCCCCCCGGGCCCGCTAATTGTCTCTAGTCTTCGATCCGGAGTAACGATAAAAGAGTATATCCACAAAACACGCGCAGAACAAATATATTTGACAAATGCCAGGTATATTGCATGAAGAGAGAAAGATTCGCAAAGAAGGCCAAAGGCAAGTTACGGAAGATACAAAAACTCCTGCCGGATCACCACGAGCTTGCGCTGGACAAAACCGTAAAGAGATTCGCAAAACAATACGGATTAAGTGTTAAAGAAATTGAGAAAAACTACAGCGAAAGAGAACTGTTAAAGCATGGCGGGAAGATACTCTGGGAAAAGGGCTTGGACGATTACATACGGATGCGTACTGAGGGATATACGAGGAGAGATGAAATAAAACAGTTGCGAGAAAGGATTAAAGAGGACGAGGTTGCCGCAAGGAAACTTCTGTTTCCATTAAAGGGCGCCGGGCTCATGCTTCTCGGTTTTGCACTCAGTACAGCATACAAAGCCCCAGATCACATAAGCAGATATGCGGGCCCTGCAATCATCGGAAGCATAGGCTACCTTGGGGCTCTCGCAACAGAGGGATCGCTCCAAGCTTGGAAGAAAGTGCTCAAGCAATACGCGCTGGAAAACTTCAAATACCACGTCGAAAAGGCGCAACCAGAAGAGGTCGTCAAAACGTATCTCGCGCTCAAAGCAGTAAGGAAAAAAGAGATCCCAGGAACTATAGCCAGCAAGATACGGAAAATATACATGGATGCGATGCGGGAGGCCATTGAAGAACATTTGGAGAAGCTCAATATGAAAAAATAACAAAGCGTGTCCCCAATACTCAGTGCCGGCTGATGCGGCAGCTGTTTGCGATTTTCGCGAGCCAACTCATTACAGTGAACAGAGGCGCGCATTCCCCCAGTATAAATACAGCATGTAAAGATACTCTACGAGATGGCCAGCAGAACGGAGTGCTGGCATAAGAAGAACGAACAGTTCAAAGCAGTATCCCCACCCGCTTCAGCGTTTCACGGGGTGTGCGAATGGTAAACGGTGTTCGGCAGTATGTGGGCCGTAACGTATACCGAGACCGCCACCAACGCGAAAATACTCAAATATCTCGCGAATGGAGAGACTGAGTATCCCCCACCGTAGGGACGGAGGAACGCTAAGATCCAACGTCCACAAACAAAAAATGTGTTGGAAAATATGCAGAGGTGATAGCCCCGCCCGGATTCGAACCGGGGTCTCGGGATCCAGAGTCCCGAATGCTTGGCCACTACACCACGGGGCTATATCGCTGCGCATCACGCGCGGGCCAAGCATTAAACCTATCGTAGAGAAAACGTTAAAACCCTACTTCATGAGCCAGCGGATGTAAAGGATTACAATGAGGGGTGAAGCGAACCAGAAGAGCACGTGCAGAAGGTCAAAGGCAAATATCGACTGGGAGAGAGCAATAAGGGCGTAGACCCGGAAGATGTTAAGGATGTAGAGGAAAAGAGAGCCAAACACCGCTGCACGAATTTTCCTCTTGGGATTCAGGGGGAGAACGTAGAGAAGGGAGAGAAGGAGAACGATTGAAACGATGCCCGTGCACTCCGGGACGATTTCATACTCGTTATAGCCGCAGACGATAGAGCTCCCACTCGCAGGACAGCCAGCGAGTATTCCGACAAGAAAAGCGGTGGGTGACTGGAGAATGTAACCGAGGGTGAAACGCAGGACTGCGTAGAGGATGAGAAAGGCGACGACGAAGCGGAGGTAATCACCACGGCTCATTCTTCACACCAATCAGATATCCGATTATGTTGGCAACGCGGTGAACGATGGGGGTGATAATTATTATCAGGGCAGTCTCCTGAGCGGTGAACGGGCCTGCAAGCATCAAAGCACCCATAACAAAGTCCAGCTGATCCAAAACAGGCGCCGGTGAGCCCCTTGGCAGGTCAATGCGCCGCTTGGCGAAGGAACCCAGAATATCACCGAGCAGTGCACCAAGGGCGATGAGCACGGGGTTGTAATGGAGGTCAAAGAGTGGAAATACAATGTATCCAGAAAGCGCACCAAGAGCGGTACCCACAATAATGCCCTCAAAGGTCTTTCCGTCGCCGAGAATGCGCCTTCCATCCATCCAGTTCTTGCCAAAGTCGACGGGGTGGCGCCTCCAGGGGAAAAACTTGGAAAATGTGGCGGTAGAGTTCGCAATGTAGGCGGGGATTACCCAGAGAAGAAAGGAGAAGTTCATGCGGTCGCCTCGGCAACCGCTTCCTTCGCAGGCTCGGAGAGAACCCGAACCTTTGCGACCTCCGTGCGACGGATTGGAGCAATCTTGTTGGCCTCTGCGGCAATCTTCTGCATGAGGTCCCCTATGATGAATTCCTTCATTAGCTCGTCCTTGCCAAGCTTCTTTGCACGGTCCTCAATCATTTCCTGCATGATTTTCCTGATTGCCGTCTTCTGTGCGTTGGACACGTTCACCGCCGTCCACGTAATGGCCTTTACGTGGAGAACCGCCCCGTCGCGCGTCGCCACGTCAAACACGTGCTCTATCTTGGAGGAGTGACGACGGGTCAAACGCTTGATGAACGCGCGGTCAAGCTCATACCCGACGAACTTCGTCCTGGCCTCAGAACCGACAACCTGCACAATCTGGAACCTGACAAGGTACTGGGCGTGACCTATGGAGCCTGTGAGCATAGAAGCGGGAATCTCAACGGTCCTACCGTAGAGCAGCTTCTCATCCGCTGCAGCAGTCTCGCCAACCTCGCGCTCGTCCCATATGCGCGGGGCGATGATTTTGAACCAACGCTTGAGCTTCCAGGGGTCAACAGCCCTTACGCGCTTTGCCATTCAACCACCTTCTTATCTGCCTTCTTCAGCACTTCTTCCGTTTCGCCCTCGATGATTAAGACCTCACCGTTGTGGAAGAGTGTGAGGCGCATCACCTCACCAGCACTGCCACCGTCTCGGGCGAGTACTTCCAGTTGGCGGGAAGTTCTCCCTTTGCCTTGTAGTACTTCACGAGACGGCGGATCTTGGACTCGACGCGCGCCAGCGCAACCTTGTTGTGCATGTCCTTGCGGTTCCTCTCAAGGTGCTTGCGGATGCGCATGGCGCGGCGGATGAGGTTCATGAGATCCTCGGGAATCTGGGGAGCGAGGCCGTGCTCCCTGAGTATCTGTTTAACCTTCTTACCCGTGATTGCCTTGACAGAAGGAATTCCATACTGGTCTCGGAGTATCTGGCCAATCATGGCCTGGGAGTACCCCTTCTTTGCGAGTTCGACAACGAGGTTCTCAACATCCTCCGGTTTGGCAGTGACCCAGCTAGGTGGAACCTTCGTGGGCGGGCGCTTGGAGCCCGACTTGCCCTTCCTGCGTGCGTGCATGCGTGCCATGTACTCTCCCCTCAGAAAGAAGTCATAATCAGGAAGTAGCGTAGGTTATAAAATGCTTACCATTAGAGATATCTCGCCCGACGCTTGACCTCTTCGAATCGCTTCCAGACGCGGGGGGCTTCCGAAAACGAAGAGTATCCATCTGCTAAAGCTGCCCAACCATCCTCCGCTATGTCTGAGTGCGTGGCAATGAATGACTTCTCAAAACAGACGAGGTCAACTGCAAAGTCCTCTATAGAATGGCTCACAGCACCGAGGCCGAAGTCGATAAAGTACAGCCCCCTCTCGGTAAGTATGATGTTTGACGTGGTCAAATCCCCATGGACAATGCCGCTAGAATGGAGCCGGGCGATATTCTCCCCTATTTCCTTCATAAGAGATGCATCGCCCGTTCGAAGAAGGTACTCCTTTGCCCGCTCACCGGGCACGTACTCCATTATGATTTCCATGCGCCTGTCATCAACGCTGTAGACCTCTGGCGTAAGGACACCGGCGCGCCTTGCCCTGTCCAGCAGGCGTGCCTCCCTCCGCGTCCGCGTCTTCCGGATACGCTCGTCAAGGATAGGGACGCGGTAGCGCTTCGGTATCCGACGCTTCAGCACAGCGGGGCGACCATTATACATAATTCTGTAGAGTTCCGCCTCCGCGCCCTTCTTTATGAGCTCCACAATTGGATTTGACGAGAAGCATTTAAAGGGAGAAAACTAGGTGGTAGCGTGCGGCCGCGAGACAAGAAGATACTCAGAAGAATCGTGCGAGAACGCATCATCCGTCTCTTTCAGCTGGCAGAAGAAAATGCGGAGGCACATCCCGAGCGGGCAAGGAGATACGTGGAACTTGCACGGAAGCTCAGCACGAAGAACAAGGTACCCATACCTCGGGAGTGGAAGCGGCGGTTCTGCAAAAACTGTGGAGCGTTCTGGATACCGGGAAAAAACGTCATCATACGGACAAAACCGCGACCACAGCCGCACGTCGAGTTCATATGCCTAGAATGCGGCGCCAGATACCGCTATCCGTATCTGAGGGAAAAGTTAAAAGTAGGGAAAAATGGAAAGCGAAGTACAGGGGAACAGGGGTAAGAATCTCTAATGTATCCGTTATAATGGCTGGCCAACCAAAATATACTCATGGAAGAGGCGGGCGAGGGCGCATTTTCTCCCCCCATACCGAACGCCGGGCCGGAAGGAGGAGCCACAGACGATATTGTGGCAAAATTCGAGCAGTTCTTCCGCATAGCCTACGAGAAGGAGCTGTCAGACTTCTCAATGAATCACCCAAACGCCACGAGCATCGTGGTTGACTTCAAGCGGCTGGAGAGCTTTGACTACGAGCTCGCGGACGCCCTGCTGGATAACCCCGATGTGTACCTTGACGCCATGGAGGAGGCGCTATCACGAATCGAAATCCCAGGTGTTGAGCCGGGGACGCGTCTGAAGGTCCGCCTTACAAACATCCCCGAAGACCGGATTCTCCTCGTACGCGACATACGCTCCGAGTACATAGGGAAGATTATTGGAGCTGAGGGGCTCGTCCGCCAGATAACGACGGTCATGCCAAAGCTAAAGGTGGCGCGCTGGGCATGCAGACACTGCGGACGCACGTACGACATCCTCCAGGATGGCAACAAGCTGAAAAAACCCTTTGTCTGTGTCTGTGGGAAGAAAGATTTCGAGCTCATACCCGACCAATCCGTCTGGGTGGACTTCCAGAAGATACAGATACAGGAGCCCATAGAGTACCTCCGCGGTGGTGAGCAGGCGAGATTCATAGACGTGTACTTGGAGGGCGACCTGGTAAACACAGTAAAGCCGGGAGACAGGGTGAACGTTGTCGGAATACTCAAGCTACTTCAGCCAGACGGAAGGAGGACCGTCTACGGAAAGTACATACAGGCGCTGCACATAGAACGCAAGCAGAAGGAGTTTGAGGAGCTAGAACCAACTCCTGAGGAAATAAAGAAGATAAAGGAGCTTGCAAAGGACCCGAACATATATGAGAAGCTCGTCAGGTCTATAGCACCCACCATTTGGGGTCATGAGAACATAAAGGAGGCTGTGGCACTCCAGCTCTTCGGCGGTGTCCCGAAGGAGCTACCGGACCATTCGCGCATACGTGGCAACATACACATACTCCTGATGGGTGACCCGGGTACCGGTAAATCTCAAATCCTGAGGCACGTGGCACAGATTGCCCCGAAAAGCATATACGTCGCAGGTAAAACGGCATCCGGCGCAGGACTGACAGCCTCCGCCGAAAAGGATGAGATGGGGGAGGGCGGCTGGGTAATAAAGGCTGGTGCCCTCGTACTCGCTTCTGGCGGTATAGCAGCCGTGGACGAGTTCGAGAAGATTGATGCGAAGGATAGAGCAGCCCTGCATGAAGCGATGGAGCAACAGAGCTACCACCATGACTTCGAGATTATGCTCGCGGATGGAAAAAAGGTAAAAATCGGTGAATTGGTCGACAACATCATAGAACAGAACAGAGATAGGGTAGTTTATGCCAAAGATACCGAAATCCTGCCAAATCCAGGAATAGAGTTGCTAGCATACGATATGAAGGAGAAGAAGATACTTCCTGTTCGCGCAGACCGAGTGAGCAGGCACACCGCACCGAAGCACTATGTGGAGATAGAGTTCAGCAATGGCAGACGCATACGCGTAACACCGGAGCACCCCGTAATGGTGTGGAGAGAAGGAACGGTAAAAGAGGTGCCCGCGGAAGAAATAAGGGCGGGAGACTTGGCAATCGGTGTTAACCACTACAAAACCGAGGCAACCAACCACATAGGAGAAGCAATGGCCAGATTCCTTGGATTCCTTGCCTCAGAGGGTTTCACATACAGTAGCGAGAAAAACAGGTACTACGAGGTGGGTATCTGCAACACGAACGAAGAGATTATAGAGGAAATCCGGCACGTCCTTGAGGAGATAGGGCAAAAGTACAGCGTAAGCGTAAGTAGCAGGGGCAGAAAGAAAACGCTATACACGATACGAATTATCTCCAAGGATTTCTACAATAGAATTGCAGAGGAATTTCCCGAAGTCCTTGGAAAGGGGGACGGCAGACCGTCACATAACAAGCGAGTTCCTGCGCGGATTATGGCTGCAAATGACCCCGAAAAGAGGGCGTTTCTCAACGCATACTTCAAAGGAGATGGATTTATCAGCCCGCTACGGACAGGATACATTACATCCTCACGTAAAATGGCAGAGGATATCCAAGACCTTCTCCTCTCACTTGGAATATATTCATACATAGCGGAGGAGAACAGGGGGAATAGAAAATACTACAAGGTCGTTGTATCCGGCAGAAATTCTCTGGAAAAATTCCTGGACATTGTAAAGGACGATAGACGGGTAAAGAGAATAGAAAGCTTGATTAGAATGGCAGAAAGAAGGGCAAACCACCGGGACCCGCTGCCTACAGACATTGTGCGCGAGATTAAGTACCTCCTAAAAACCCTCCACATAGACGACGGTGCCCTTGGAAACAACTTGAAGCGAGGGCAGAACATTCACAGGGAGACAGCGGAAAAATACCTTGAAAGAATTGAAGAAAGATTGGGCAAACTCCTCGACGCGATTGAGAGGGAAGATGTGAAGGAAATAGCGAAAATATTGACAAACCGCTGGATTGCGAAAAAATTGAAAATTCACGAATCAACGCTTAGATACAAGAGAGATAGAGATGCTGAAGTGCGGGAGAAAATTCTAACGATAGCAAAAGGCGTTGCAGACGAGGTACGTGCAAAAATTGAGAAGATGCGACGATACGTCGACGGAAACATTCGCTTTCTCCGCGTGAAGAGAATAACGCATGTCGCAAACAGAGGAGAAAAATGGGTCTATGACGTCACCGTGGAGCCACACCACCTCTTCGTTACTGGGGGGCTTGTACTCCACAACACGATTAGCGTTGCAAAAGCAGGCATCGTGACGACGTTTAAGGCGGACACGGCCATTCTCGCAGCTGCAAACCCGAAATTCGGCCGCTTCGACCCGTATGAAAATCCAATACAGCAGATAAACATAGAACCAACAATCCTCTCTCGTTTTGACCTCATGTTCATTGTGCGCGAAGTCCTCGAGGCAGAGAGGGACAGACAGATTGCAAGGCACATCCTCAAGACACACCTCGCCGGAGAGAAGCGCATGGCATACACGCGGGGAACAGACACGTCACTTACGGCTGAGGAGGTAGAAGAAGCGGAGAAACACGTCAAACCAGAAATAGATATAGAGCTTCTGAGAAAGTACATAGCCTACGCACGCTCCCACGTTTTCCCAACACTCACGGAGGAAGCAATGAAAAAGATAGAGGACTTCTACGTGAACCTCCGCCAGCTGGGCAAGAAGAGCGGAACTGTACCGACAACCGCACGACAGCTGGAGGCTCTCATACGTCTTGCGGAGGCATCTGCCCGTGTTCGCCTCTCGGACAAGGTAACCGTGGAGGACGCGGAGAGGGCAATACGGCTTGCACAGTCATCAATGGAAGAGGTGCTGAAGGACAAGGAAACGGGCGTCTTTGACTACGACATACTGACAACGGGAGAGTCCAAGAGCAAACGCGAGAAAATGAAGATAATCCTGAACATAATCCGCTCGTACACCCAGGAACACGACAGCATACCGCTGGAGGACCTCGTAGAGGAAGCAAAGAGCTTCGGAATAGACGACCAGGAGGTCTACGACCTGGTAGAGAAGCTCAAGAAGAACGGGGAGATATACGAGCCAAGGCCCGGCATACTACGGCCTGCCGGATAGAACCACGCGGGCATCAACGGCGTATATGCCGTCCGGCGTGGCTATTGTCGGGTTAAGGTCGACCTCCTCTATCTCTGGGTGCTCTGCAAGGAACTTAGAGAAGGATACGAGGAGCTCTGCAAGGGCGTCTCTATCCACATGGACGCCACGGGCACCCCTGAGAATGGGCGCACCCTTGAGCGAATCCATCATCTCGTATGCATCCTCCTCTCTTATGGGTGCAACGCGCGCAACCACGTCCTTATACACCTCGACGAATATGCCGCCCAGTCCGAAGAGGACAACTGGGCCGAACTGTGGGTCCTTCTTGCCACCTATAAAAAGTTCCACACCCTTCAGCTGCTTCTGAACCATTATCTGCGGACCAAAGCGCTTCTGCAGCTGGTAGAAGTGGTAAAGAAGGGTATCGTCATTGGAAACGTTGAGAACAACTGCACCGGCGTCGCTCTTGTGAATAACCTCATCAGACACGGCCTTTAACACCACAGGATAGTGCTTTCGGGCGAAGGAGAGTGCCCTGTCCACATCTGGGGTCACCAGAGTTGGGGGAAAAGGTACAACGCCAGAAAGCAGCTCCTGCGACTGCCAAGGGTTAAGCACCTTATTTGCCAAAGATTACACCTCCCAGCACGAAGAGGATTCCCCCTGCAAAGAGATAGGTGGCCACAGTCTTATCAGTGGAGAAGAGGACCGAGGAAATGAGGAGAGCGATGCCGATAAGGGGTACAACATATTTTATGGCAACGTTGCTCTTCTTGCGAGGCGCATAGGACTCGATACGGGCGACCTGGTCCTCCAAGTCGTACAGCTTCCGCTCGACAAGAGACATACGCTCCTCGAGGCGGGAAACGGTGGAGACGTATGCGTTTAACTCCTTCCTAATCATGTCCGTCAAGGTCTTCTGGGCAAGGCGTAGGCGGGTATCGACCATCCTATCCACATCGGCGGCGAGCTGTTTCTTCATTCGCTCTGCCTGCTCAATAAAGGCGTCCGCGGCAATTTCCCGTATTTCGTTGCGAAGAACGCGGAGCATATCCCTCTCGGCAAGGAGTATAAGTTTGCGCGCCTCGTCCTCTGCTATACCCATGGACTTCAAAGTATCTACAATCTCGTCGGAGCTGGCGCCCTGGCGAATCATTGTTTTTATCGTTTCAAGAACATCAGCCATGATGAGAATACGCAACCAGAATTTAAAGGAGTTAGGTGGAAGTTCCTTCCCAAGGACCCGGGATGGCAGCAACGATTCAATCCCATAGACCCCTACGCGGGCTGGCTTACCGTCCCGGAGTCCTTATCTGGGCCTACGAACCTTTTCCATCACCCCCTCCGTCCGCAATTGGAAAAAGTCTTGGAGGTATATAAAGAATATTGTTCACCCCCGGTGGTGAAAACACTTATACATAAGGAAACGCTTAGAAGAAAAACGCGAGAACCGCCAAAGGCACGGTGAGAGAGACGTAGGCTGTCGGGGACCAGACGAGCACCTTCGAGCCGTCCAAGGGATAGAAGGGGAGCATGTTGAAGAAACCTATGAAGGCGTTCACATGGAAGATTGCGTAGAGAATCGTTGTAAGAGTATAACCGGGGGAGAAAATAACGATTGCAAGCAGGGCGAGAAGAGCGACGATGAAGTTCACCAATGGTCCCGCGAAGGATATTATGCCGTTATCGCGCCTGTTGGGGTAGCCCAAAACGTAAACTGCCCCGGGCGCAGCGAAGACGTACCTTGTGAGCGCTGCAAGGAAAACGGCGAGCGCGAGGCCTGCAGTCCAGAGGCGGTACTCGGCGTAATAGCCCAGATGAATCGCAGCAAACTTGTGGCCCAGCTCGTGAAGAACAAAGGCGGTGCCGACGACAATCAGATAGAGCGGAAACACAGAAAGGGGCTCATTGGATGTGGCAATGGCGAAGGCTGCAGATATCGTTATCCAGGACGCGAGGAGGTCCCGGATTTCACGGGCAGTAAGCATCAGGTTTTTATGAAAGGGAAACAATATTTATATTGCAATGGACAACCGCGCCCAAATCTCGGCAGAGCTCCTTATTATTCTGGCGGCAATGGCGGCGCTGGCCCTGTTTCTCATTGACCAGCTCAACACGACTGCCAAAGATATGAACGAAAGCTACTCCTCAAAGGTGGACGCAATAAAGGAGAAAATAAACAACATGGGGTCAGGATGAGGGGACAGGCATCGCTTGAAACGCTCATCGTCCTTGCCGCCTTCGCAGGAGCCTTTCTTCTGCTCCTCGATAACTACAATGAAATTTTCAACGTATCCATGGCTGGAATGGACAGAAGAAGGGCGGAATACGTCGCATCACTTCTGCAGGATGTTTCGGATAACTGTGACGGCTTGAACATCCAGCTGAATCTCCCTTTTGGCGTGAAAATTTTATGCGATAGCGGAAAAACGCTTGTGAAGGTGGGAGAGCAAGAAGAGGTAGTAACTGGACTCAAATGTGTGAATTCCGGGGAAGGGAAACGGATAGCAATAGAAAACTGCGCAGTACGTGTCATTTAACGCAGTAAGGGACTATGGTAACCCCTGCTGGCGTTACAATCGGGGCGTATCGTACAGATAGGCACGAGCTACCTGTGACGTAGGGGGAAAAGGACGTCACCTGCCCGCTCTCCAGTTCAGCGCTGAATCGGTCGTTCTTCGCAACGAATTCGGCGATGGAGAATGTGTTCGGCACGGGCAAAAAGAACTGTACGAGAAAGGCCAGAAGGAGAAGAAACGCCAGGAGCGCTTCTAGGAAAACTACGAATCCCCTCATCTGCCCACCCACTCGTAGACCATCATCCCCTCCGGCGAAAGGGCGACTCTCCCCATAAGCGGGACGCCACCAACGTCATTCCCTGAAAACGGACAACCAGATATGTGAACATTGGAATAATTATGCAGAGACGCCGCGTCTCCCGAAAGGGCACAGGCGAAGTGTGAAATCCCTGCAAACTCGGGGGTAGACGCCAGTACGCCGATAACAACAAGAAGGAGAGACACGTAAATCACAACGAACCACCAGTCCATTCAACCACCGTAGCCAGCAGGTATCTCGCCGGAATATTCCCCTTTCTGCCAGTGAAGCTCGGAGCTGAGTCTAACATCAATGCCATCCGCAGTAGGAGCGACAGATATCCCTCCACCAGATATGGAAACGCCGTTGGCAAGCCATGATGCGACGAAAGACGAATAAAGCTTGCTGGCAAGCTCCGGACACTTATCCCCTTCGCCGGCGGCCGTAAGCGCCGTGCATTCGGAGCGAAGGAGATGCATCACCCTGTGGAGAGAGTACTCGATGTCGTGGGCGAGGTACGACTGGTACAGCGCGTTCCTGTAGTCCAGAAAAGAGATATTCATTCTATCAACGGAGAAGAAGGAAGAGGAGAGCGCCAGAAGAATAAGAATAGCAGACACGACAAGGGTGAGTGCAAATACGCCACGCACGAAAAAATATGGGAAAGGTCATTCTTATTTAATCTCCACGCGGTGCCCACCCTCTTTAGGCGTTGCAACCTTCTTTGGCACCACAATCTCGAGTATGCCATTCTTGTACGTTGCCTCCGCCTTCTCTGGAATAACAGGCTCTGGCAGCGTTATACTTCTGTAATAGGACGTGTACCCACGCTCGCGCAAGTAGTAGTTCTTCCCCCTGTCCTCCTTGCCCAGCTTCTTCTCCGCCCTTATCACAACGGAATCCTCAAATATGCGAACGTCGAGGTCCTCCTTATCAACACCGGGTATCTCCGCGACGATGCGGAACTTGTCACCCTCATCCACGAGGTCTATGAGAGGCGCCCGCGTGAGCATAACATCCAAATCCTTCGTCCGGGCAAACATATCACTGAACATCCGGTCAATCTGCTCGTGTAGGCGGCGTATCTCTTCAAAGGGGTCGTAAATCATACTCTCACCTCCTCTAAGTATCTGAACCTAAGAATCAAAAGGGACGGAAGAAGGAAGGCAGCCAGACCAGGAAGGGGACCCTAGATTCTGTCCCACCTCCTGATCATGGCCACCACCCCCTTCCGTCCAATATTATTATTGTTTGACGAATTTTTAAACATTTCGTCAAAAATTTTTCAACGATGAGCACGAAGAGCATCACACTCAACAGGAAAGAACGGCCCCACACCGACGACCCGCTTTACGAACTTCAGTGGCTCATGGAGGCCCTAGGCATATCCGAGAGGTTCTCCAGGGGCTACGCAGAGATACTCATGAGAATAGCGAAAAAGGGGGCAAGCAGGATAGGTACAGGGACGTTGGCAGAGGAGCGAGGTGAGAAAAGGACCACCCTCGTCTACCACATCAACCGTCTCATATCCATGGGTCTGCTCGTCCGCGAAGGGCGCGACCTGCAGTTACGTGCATCGAACTTTGAGCGTACGATAGAGGAAATCGAGAGAGACGTGCTCCGCATGTTTGAAGATATGAAAAGAGTTGCCCGGGAGGTCGACGAGGCCCTCGGGCTTCCAAGGAGGTGATGTAAAATGGCATACCTTAAGGTGAAGCGTGCGTACGACAGGGATGTTGGACGGAAGATTGTACGTATCCCGTCCGTCATATTTGAGGAACTCGGCATCACGCAGGGCGACGTGGTGCTCATTAAGGGTGAAAAGGAGACCGTCGCAAAGGCGCTCCGGCTCGCCCCTGACGACGAGTTCCGGAACCCCAACATTATCCGCATGGACGGAACCATGCGCCAGAACGCGGGAACATCCCTCGACGAGATGGTAGAAGTTTCAAAGGCAGAGGTCAAGGATGCGGAAGAGGTGCTCCTCGCGCCGCCAGATGGGGAGTACCCCAAGGAAATAAGGGAGTACGCAGAGGAGATTAAGGAGCAGCTGATAAACACCCCCGTCGTGCACGGGGACATTGTGAATACGTACATCCCTTACGGGTACCAGTACCTTGCGGTGCCCTTCGTTGTTGCGAAGGTGAAACCCGCAGGAGCAGTTATCATAACGGACAGAACAAAGGTGCGCATATCCGACAAGCCAGTCCAAGCGCACGTGAGCGACGTTACGTACGAGGACATCGGCGGCCTGAAGAGGGAAATAGAGCTCATACGGGAGATGGTGGAGCTCCCACTCAAGCACCCGGAGGTGTTCAAGCGTTTGGGGATTGAACCGCCCAAGGGTGTCCTCCTATACGGCCCGCCCGGAACGGGCAAAACGTTGCTAGCAAAGGCAGTGGCAAACGAGGCCAATGCGCACTTCATCGCCATAAACGGCCCTGAAATCATGAGTAAGTACTACGGGCAGTCCGAGGAGAACCTGAGAAAGGTCTTTGAGGAGGCACAGCAGAACGCACCGGCGATTATATTCATAGACGAGATTGATGCCATAGCGCCGAAGCGCGAGGAGACGAAGGGTGACGTCGAGAGGCGAGTTGTCGCACAGCTGCTCACCCTGATGGATGGATTGAAGAGCAGGGGTGACGTCATTGTCATAGCGGCGACGAACAGGCCCGACGACATAGACCCGGCGCTCAGAAGACCCGGGCGCTTCGACAGGGAGATAGAGATTGGCATACCCGACAGGGAGGGAAGAGTGGAAATCCTCAAAATACACAGCAGGAACATGCCGCTCGACGTCTATTACGACATATCTGCAATACGCGAAGTCGCAGAAGAGCTCGCAAGGGAAGACAAGGCATTTGAAGAGATTGCAAAGGCGAAGAGCATTGAAGAAGCCAAGGAGATGGCAAAGAAGCTCCCAGAGGAGAAAAGGAGAAAGCTCGAAGACCGGCTCAAGGACAGGATGTTCGAGGAAATCGCAGACAGAACACACGGGTACACCGGCGCTGACCTCGCGGCCCTCTGCAAGGAAGCTGGTATGATAGCGCTCCGCAGGGCAATACCGGACATAAAGAAGGCAGGAGAGGGACCGCTCCCCAAGGAGTTCCTTGAGAAGATGGTAGTAACCTTCAACGACTTCCAGGAGGCGCTAAAGCGAGTGGAGCCATCCGCCATGCGCGAGGCAACGGTGGAGGTACCCAAGGTCTCGTGGAATGACATAGGTGGCCTTGACAACGTCAAGCAGGAGGTCCGTGAGTCCGTAGAGTGGCCCCTCAAATATCCACAGCTCTTCAAGGAGGCTGGTATCGAGCCGCCAAGAGGTATTCTCCTCTACGGCCCACCAGGAACGGGCAAGACGCTCATAGCAAAGGCAGTAGCGAATGAAGCGAACGCCAACTTCATCGCCATCAAGGGCCCAGAGATATTGAGCAAGTGGGTCGGCGAGTCGGAGAAGGCAGTACGCCAGATATTCCGCAGGGCAAAGCTCGTGGCTCCAAGCATTGTGTTCTTCGACGAGATTGACTCCATAGCACCCGTGCGAGGCAGCGACACAAACCAGGTAACAGAGCGCATAGTTGCCCAGTTGCTGTCAGAGATGGACGGCATAGCAGATATGAAGGACGTGGTAGTCATAGCAACGACGAACAGGCCCGACCTTGTTGACCCTGCGCTGCTCCGTCCGGGCAGGCTGGAGAAGCTAATATTCGTGCCACCTCCGGACGAGAAGGGACGCTACGAGATATTCAAGGTTCACACAAAGGGCATGAAACTCGCCGACGACGTGGACCTCAAGGAGCTGGCCAAGAGAACGGAGGGCTACACCGGTGCGGACATAGCGGCAGTCTGCAGAGAGGCGGGGATGGCAGCGATACGCGAGGCTGTCCGAGAAGGCAAAGAGCACATAGAGGGCGTCTCAATGCGGCACTTCGAGGAGGCACTGAAGAAGGTGAAGCCATCCCTCACTCCTGAGCAGATTCAGGAGTATCAGGAGCTGGCGAAGCGGTGGGGGAGGAGTTGAACTCCCCTCACACATTTCCACTATTCTCCTTGCCCACATGTATTTTGGCTCTGCCACCACACAAGGAGATATGGCAAGAACTGGCAGTTGGCACCAGATCTTGGAGAAAATAAAGGATAACTACCCAGATTGTCACGTGCCAGGGAATAGTTTCTTACAGATCGGGTTGCCATACTGCAGCCACACCTCGTGGACAAAACCATCTTTCGTTTGCTGGCTGCAAACATAGGGTTGTAGCTCAACACCATCGCTACAATCGCCACCTGTCGGCACGTAAATATACTGGGTGTCATAGTGTGTAGTACCATCGCCTTTGACATATTTGCAGCCCGACGTAGTCCCGTTAGATCCATCGGGGCTGATACTATCGCAAACCCAAATTTTAGCATAGCCGTTATAATTACAACTGGACCCTTTGTTGTCATACACGTACTTTCCAACGCACTCCGGCCCCACATAAGACCAATCATAGTACGTACCATCTTCGTGAGAGCTGCTCACGCATTTATATTTGTAGTACTTTGTCTGTGCACTGGTACAGCCAGAATTGTCAGAGGCTTGCTTGTAGATGTATTTTCCAACTGATGCGTATTCTGTGCTACCATTCAGAACGTACTTACAACCAGCATGCGTACCCCTACTACCGTCTGAGGGAATAGAACTGCACTCTACAAAAGTGGAACCGCTAATGGTAGATACAGTGGCACAATCATAACCCTTATCCACGTACACGTACTTTCCAACGCAGGAACCATCAATGCATAACTGCGAAGACGAACACCCCGCACGGCTGTATTGGTACACAGCAGTAGCAGTTGCATATATCCCGCCATTATATGCAATGGCCGCAATAACGCTGCTGCCATATTTGAAGACAACGCTATCGTGCAGCTCGCCAGGAGACCAGTTCGACGTTATGCCGCCCGGCACATAGGCAGTAGATTTCGTTATTGCAAGAACATCGCTACCATTGTACCTGACCATGAGTGCATTGGAAAGACCCGAAGGTGGGGAATTACTGCTAACGGTATCGCTGTTAACAAGAACGTTCCCACTGTGATCCACAAGCATTAACAGGGCGCCCTGTGAAGCGACATACCACCATGGCGGGCTGAAGGTGACTCCACATACAGAAAAGCTAGATGTCGGAATACCCCCATACAGATACGCAAACGCGGGGTGAATACACAGAACGAACGCAAACACGAGGGACGTCAAACGCACATTCACCCCATCACCCCACGTAAATAATCACGTTGCCAGAGTTGTCGAATGTTATGCGAGTATTACCAGAGGAATCCTTTATGGTATTTGTGTTAATGGACGACGACGCGTTCACAGTTGATGCTGAAACGGTACCTGAGGCAGTTATGTCGCCGGCATTCAACTCTTGTGCGTTCAAATCTTGCGCGGAGATAGTGCCCGATGATGTAACGTCGTCCACGTCAAGTGGGACGTAGAATTTCGCAGAAGATGTCGTAAGCTTCAATACGTTCGTAAAGTTAGAGCCGTCCGTCCCCCTATCAACATACAACGCACCGTCTTTGTAGTAATATATGCGCCAGTGGTCCGGAACGGATGTCGAACCACCATACCCTGGGGCATCACCTTTGGCAATACTGATTATCCCGTGGAAATCGTTGCTATCATCGTTGTAGATCCAAAGATTGCCGCGAATTTCCACATCCGAATAATCATCTCCGTTAACTGTGCGAACCGCAGGATCCAACAGAATGTATCTAGAAAATGTTGCTGTTGAGCCAGGAGTTGGGGGTCCAACGTAAAGATCATCACCTATGTATATGGGTTTATGGCCACCCCCTGCTGCAATATATATCGGAGACGTCGTAGAAAGCTTTGTAGATGACTCCCAAGTTGGGACATATCCCTCCACACCAGACCCGGAAACACCAGTTTCGTCGGTGCCGCAAAGGACGTTGCCGGAGGAGTCTGTATAGAGTTTACTACAGCCAGTTCTGCCAGAAATCTTCAAATACTTCGTGGTAAGAGTATCGGAAGAGGAATCGAACTGGAAGGTAGAGTCGGCGCAAGTTACCTGGCTGCCAGTACCGTAACAGACGTATTTGTTGTTTGTAGATCCGACATGGGGGTCACTTTCAGATGTTATTCCTGTTTCGTCATCGGCTGGGACCCACTGAGACCCGTTCCATTTGAGAACTTGGCCGCTGGAGGGTGCTGTGCTGGAAACAGGCCGGCCCTGAATCTTAACAACCTTTGGGTTCGGATAGGTGCCGGAAAGGTCGCCGCCCGCGGACTGACCCTCATCGATGAATGTTCCACTGCAGGCGGAGCAAGAAGTCACTGGCGGATTGGCAGTACAGTTTATCTTGGAGCCGTCCGATGTACACCATTTATTGGATGTAAGGGTGCCCACCTTTGGGTCCGATTCTGTGGCAGAAATCGTAACAGTATGATACAGAGGGTTAAAACCAATTGAAACGATACCACTGCTGGCGAAGCGGAGGCCACGGGACCCGTCGGTAATTTTGAACTGAGTTGTGCCGGAAGAGTTCTGGACGTAAACATAAGCAGTAGTATCAGATATGTCGGTGTTTGTGATGGTTCCATTGGCGATTTTGGCGGAGGTGACTGCACCGTCAACTATCATGTCAGACGTAATAGAATTCGCCTGACCCTCGTTGACGTAGCGGGCATCGGTGTAGGAGGTATTAAGTTCAATGTTGCCGGAGCCGTCGAAATCAAGTCCGGTGCCAAGTTTGGCGGTGATTTTTCCGCCTGAGACGGTCAGACCGTTGCCAAGAACAGGGGATATCGTAACCGTTCCAGTGGAGGCGTCTACATCGGTGGTGATGCCGTTGGAGCCGGTAATGGTGAGGGAGT
>CAZAKL010000007.1:0-3378 GCA_964486025.1 uncultured archaeon | reverse complement strand
GTGGAGGCGTCTACATCGGTGGTGATGCCGTTGGAGCCGGTAATGGTGAGGGAGTGGTCGGCGTTGGTGAGGGCGAGGGAATCGCCGGTGTTGCCAGTGATGTTGACGAAGGTTAGGGAGCTGGAGAGGTCGCTGGAGGTGATGGTTCCATTGGCGATTTTGGCGGAGGTAACTGCGTTGTCGGCGAGCTCGCTGGTGCCGACGACGCCGGACTTGAGCTGGATGTTCAGGGAGTTATAGGTGCCGGAGACGGTTGCGTCGGAGGATGAGGATGCGGAGAATGTTGTAGAGGTGATTAGGTCGTTGGAGGGGTTGGTGTCGACTGTCTGGATGGACCAGGAGGAGCCGTTCCAGTAGAGGGCACCGGAGGATGAGCCGAGGGTGGGAAGGGATTTGCCGCGGAGGCCGACGACTGTTGGGTTCGGATAGGTGCCGTTAAGGTCGCCGCCGGCGGACTGACCTTCATATACATAATTCTCATTCAGGTACTCGGCATTCAGCTCAATCGTTGGCACAATGCCATGCCCCGAAGCGGGGGAAATAACGATGCCTGCACCGGCATTCAGCGCCGAAACATAGTTGCCGGACGTCTCATCGTTGACGTCCACGCAATTGCTGCAGGATAAATCGCCAACGTATGCTGTACCCGAGATGTACGCATTCCCCCATTTCCGCTCAGACGAGCCGAGATTGAAGGACCCGGACGCATAAGGATACATCCCTCCGTCCACGTAAACGGGTTTGTTGAAATAAAAGTTTGGAAGGCTCGTATCAAAATGCGCGTATGTGGAATTCGCCGGACCGATTAAGACGTTTCCATAGGACGTATCAATACGGAACAGGCCAGTAGACGAGTCTTTACTGACTGTTAATGACGACCCCCCGATATAATATATCGGGGACTCCACGGACCCGCTGGCAGTCACAGTGTTGGCACTAACACCGGACGACGCAACGAGGCTCTGGACGCTTGCAGTACCGGATACTGAAAGGCCGTTCAGCACGTGCAACGTTCCGCCGGTGTCATACACGTATCCGTTGGTGATAACGAAGTTCCCGTCGTTTAGCTCCAAGTTTTTGCCGTAAATGCGAACACCTGCGGAGAATGCAACGGGAACTAGCAACAAAAATAGTAAAACTGCCCATTTTCTCATTCGGCACCACCCGCTTGCGCGTACACACCAACAAACTCACAACGACTGTTCAGGACTATTTCAACGCCACCGGCGCGGTAACTTGGACAGTGGCCCAGCCCGCCGGAAACAACAGCGCAAGAATATCCTGAAAGGTTGTTGGACAGACAGCGACCGGAAGACAGGTCAACATTTATGTCGTGAAGACCTTTGCAGATACGAATGCAACGCTCAACAACGGGAGAATCAGGAGACAGCTCCTCCCCAACATTGCCCATGGGCTGGGGCATCCCACGGAAGGGGGTTGTTACAAGCAGTGCGGCGGCGCCGAGAACAACGATTATGGCGCCGACCAGCCACGGGGAAAATTGCATGTGGTGAATAGGAAAAACTAATATTAATAGTTTGCGGGTCGCTACCCCCTCGGAGGGACAATGCGGAGGTAGTTGCAGTTCGCATCGAGCAAAATCTGGGGATAACTCGTCCGAGACTTGCAAGGGGATGCCCCGCCGTGAGTTATTGCGCAACCGTACCCGCGAACATTTGATGAGATGCAAAAATCGGTGCTGAGGTCGACGTTTTGTTGAATGAGGCTGCGGCAAAGCTCTACACAGCGAGAAATTGCTGGATTATTCTCAGAACTTGCGACAGTTGCCTTGGAGCCATGTGCAGCGGTGCCAGACGTTTGCACAGCGGTGCCTTCAGACGTGGACTTTGCAGGACCTGCAGATGGGCCGCTCAGCGCAAATGCCGCAAGTACAATAACAACAGCGGCTGCCACAACGCCTCCAATAAGAACCCAGCTATTGAAGTCCTTTCTCTGGCCCTGTCTCTTTGCCATAATTTAAGAGTAAGATTTGGAAGAATATAAGCCTTGACCCAGGATATGGAAGATGCAAGGACACTGTGAACTAAACTGAAATCACCGGAACACGACCCCGTAATCCCATACGAGCGACGTCGGGTTCAGAAAGACATCTGTACCCGGAGACTCAATGGTAACAGATGACAAATACCCTCCAACAACATCAACGGCATATATACCCTGAACGTTGGCGGAAACGTCGATGCTCTCGAGGCGCGGGTCAGTGGCGCGGTATATTGCAATGCCAAGGTCCGCGTTCGTCACGGAAAAATCGGTGAGCTTCACAGTAGATGAAGTATTGCATATCGCTATGCCCGGGGACACGCGGGAAAGGGAAACGGACGCGCCTGGGGACTCGGAGTGAATGTATCCCGATGCGGGGGAAACCACCCATACTGCGGAGGCGGATAATACGGGGAGGTCCACATCCGGCGAATTCACAAGAAGGATGGGACCACTGGTCGCTGTAAAGTCCATAGAACCAAAGGTGCAGATATCCTGAACGCTGCCGGCAGGAACGTACAAATCCTGGCCGTTGTCATGGGAGTAAACGTTCGAGAAACTAATTCCCTGCGAGTTTTCAATATATACGCCGCGCGAAAAATTTGTAATCTCACAGTTCTTTACCACAATATCGGACGAGTCAACTATGCGAATCCCATCACCAGTACCGTCCCCTGAAACAATGCCTGTGCAGTATACAGTTACCCCGTGCGCGTCGGATATATCCAAACAGTTGGGGGACGGCGAATTGGGCTTTACGAGCACAAGACTCCCGGGCGGAGCAGAAGATATGGCGGTTGAGCATTCGGAGCAGGAATCACAGGTAATAAATAGCGATTCTCCGGGCAGCCTCCCCAAGAAGTCTACGCCAGAACTAAGGGGCACGTCGTTAACGTACACCTGAATGGACACCTCTGAAAAATCGCGGCGATTGGAGAGCTCGGAGGAAATCACGGAGAACGTAAGGTTGCATGGCTTCGCGGGAGTAATCTGGGCGGGGCACGTGGATTTGCCGGACCATATGAGGTCAGTTCCCTTGTACACATATATAGTAACGGATTTGTAGGGGATGACGGCTGCATCGCCCTGATTCACAACGCGGACAGAGAACTCCGCCACGTTACCAACAAGGTGGGCTGTTGCCGTGCTTATTCGAAGGTACTGAGCCGCCAAATCGTGATACTTTTTGATTGTCGCGCTGAGGCGGGACGTCCTCTCCTGGAACAACGTCTGCGCAAAGAAGTAGTAACTAGCAACGAGGGACGTTACAACGACCAAGAGAAGTACTGTGGTAACCGTGTGCACCTGTCCTTTCACGCCCATATCTGGAACAGGTCGAATAAATACCTTGCGATGGTGGATTGCAACGAACCAAGA
>CAZAKL010000006.1:0-33521 GCA_964486025.1 uncultured archaeon | reverse complement strand
TCGGAGGGCCATTCGCAGGGATGATACAGATGATTCTGCTGGTGAAGGTCTTTGACGCACTCCGCAGGAGAGAAACGGCAGCAGAGTAACCTCCGCAGCTGCGACGCTCTTTTCCTTTTCTTTATTAATTCCGTTACAGCATTTCACGCCCAAGTTATCAGATTATTCGACAAGATCGGGAAATAGTGAGCATGAATACCGAAAAGTCTGCGCGCAAGCACAGTAAATGTCAAATAAACACACATACGAAGGTACATACCCAACGCAATCGTCCACAAGCTCGCACAACCGATAAAACGGCCTACCTAAGCCGCATTAAAAAGCAAAGCTGTTTAAACCAACCATATCCCGCTGATACTGCGGGAGATCATTGGTATGCCTGCTGAAAAGAAGAAACCCTTTGAAGATGAAGAGCCGCTGTACGACGAATACGAGGAAGACTACGACGAAGAAGAGGATTGGTGAAACAGCCCGAGAAAGGTTGATCGAATTCTTTCATTTTTCCACTGTTGTGGCGCAGAGTGCAGAGAAGTATAAACAGCGTTCAAGAATAAAAACAGCAAATTAAAACTAGTACGGATGCCAGAGTCCATTTACCACATATTTGTAGATAGGTTCAGCACGGGGGAAGTCTACCTGGACTTCGTGCCGAATCACGTCCATGTAACGCACCCGTTCTTCCAAGATGCGAAAAGTAACCCGCACAGCAAATACAGGGATTGGTTCGTGTGGAAAAAATACCCTACAGAGTAGGAAACGCTCTGGCTAGTAAACAAGTTCGCGGGGTTGGGGACAAAAATTAGATACATGATCTCGACAAACAAGATAGCATTCTTCCAAGCCGTACGCAAAAGGATATACGAGCAGGTGGCAGATCTATTCTCAGGGCTACTGGATTTCTACACTGCGTTCGGACTTAGAGCAAGCAGAGATGATCCAAAGGCGTTCACACACTGGCTCAAAATAGGCTCAGATCTGGGGGAAGAAATAACACTGTACAGGCTGGTGGACAACCACGACATACAGCGCAAACCCTCAAGAGCAAGCCAATATCAGCTGGCCAAGCGGGGGAAGATCACACTGAGCTAGTGCTGCTCCCGGGTCAACCTGCCAACAAGCTTCTTCGCTATTTCCTCAAACGCCTTCGCCGCAGGCGTGTCGCCGTAGAGAACTATTGGGACACCAGCATCGCTTGCTTCTCTTGCCTTCAAATCCAGAGGAACTTCGCCCAAGAACTCAACACCCTCCTTCTCAGCAAGCCTTCTCCCACCGCCTCTGCCAAAGACGTCGATCTCCCCGCCGCAATACGGGCAAATAAGATAACTCATGTTCTCGACGACCGCGACGTATGGAACGCCCATCTTTCTCATGAAGTTAACGGCCTTACCAGTATCGAGTAAAGCAACCTCCTGAGGCGTTGTGACGATCACTGCAGCATCCAGACTTATGCTCTGAGCAACTGTAATGATCTCATCCCCTGTCCCTGGAGGAAAGTCCACTATGAAAAAGTCCAGATCGCCCCACCGAACATCTCTCAGAAGCTGCCAGATGGCCTTCGTGATGATAGGGCCGCGCCAGACCACTGGCTGATCCTCGCCGACCAAGAACCCCAAGCTCATCACTTTTATGGGCGCAGTTTTTCCGCCAAAGTCAGTCTCAGGAGGAATCATCTCAAAGTGCTCAGCACCTGTCTTCTCGGCCAGAACGTTTGCTCCTTCCAAACCCATCATCTTGGCAACGTTGGGCCCGTGAACATCTGCGTCAAGAATACCAACCCTGAAACCCATCTTCGTAAGGGCTGCCGCAAGATTAACCGCTATTGTGCTCTTCCCAACGCCGCCCTTCCCGCTAAGGACTGCAATCTTGTACTTCCAGCGCAATTCATTTGCCCTAATCTTACCGAACAACGCTTCCATGTCAGCATTCATAAAACATCACCAGAACCCTGCACTTCTTAAGTTAAGACTCCAACCCGAGTAAAAACGTTGGGGATGCAGAAGAAAAGTGTAAAATCGACCCCACAGCAGCCCGTTCAAACGAAGGCATCCTTCAGAACATCTCCGCAACCGCAGTGTCGCTCTCTGGGAATCCTGGAGAGGAGCTCTGTGAGCAGTTTCCGCACATTCTCCTCGTTGGTCTTCATCGTTTCGATGACCTCTCTCGTGTCGACGGGCTTGTCCTTCCATACATCGTAGTCCGTAATCATGGCAATGGAGAGGTAGCACATCCCTAGTTCCCGAGCAAGGACGACCTCCGGAACGAGGGTCATACCGATGATATCCGCAAACGTCCTGAACATGGCTGACTCTGCTTTCGTAGAGAACCGTGGGCCTTCTATGACGATGTAGGTTCCTTTGGGGCGGTGGGGAATTCCCAGATCCTCCGCCGTCCTAATAGCAATGTCCCGCATCTCTGGGCAAAACGGCTCCGGAATGGATATGTGCGCCACTCTGCCGCCCTCGTAAAACGTGAAGTCCCGGACGCCCTTTGTGAAATCAATAAACTGGTCGGGAAACACGATGTCTCCAGGTCGGTAGTTGTCTTTCAAGGAGCCCACGGCTTGAATCCCAATCACCCTCTCCGCCCCGAGCTCGTGGAGGGCCCAGATGTTTGCCCTATAGTTAACGCGGTGTGGTGGGATTGTGTGGCCCTCTCCGTGGCGCGGGATGAACGCCACATCCACACCATTAATCTCTCCAACATACGGGATTGCCGAAGGCGAACCGTAAGGAGTATGCACCTTGACGCGCTTCGCATCCTCTATCAGCGAGTAAAAACCGGTGCCGCCAATGATGCCAATCACACATTCACCCCCAAGAACGGCAAATACTTTTCGGGGATGTCAATTCCCAATTTCTCTTTGAAGAAAGCCCTAAGATCGCCCGTCGCGCTTTCCTTCTTTGCAATGTTCTTGAGGTCCTCTATCCTATTCCAGGGGTAGATGAACCACGTCCACTCCTTGACCTCTGTGCCGTAATAGTCCGGGCGGAACGCCGCATTCACAATCCACTGCATAGCCGCGGTTTTGACTTCCTTTGCTCCCCGTTCCACTACGTGCTTCCGCCCTACGATAAAGCTCTTCCTCGTATCCACAATGTCGTCTACGAGCAGTATCCTCTTACCCCGCACCTCTTCCGTCAGCGGCTGGAGTATAACGGCCTCGTCTCGCGTTATGGTTGCGGTGCTGCCCCAGTGCTCTACCTTGAATGAGTAGATACGGTTCACGTCAAGAGCGTCTGCTAAGATCCTAGCAACGCAGAGGCCGCCCCGTGCTATCGCAACAATCGCGTCGGGCTCAAAACCAGAAGAAAGAACATTCCTAGCAAGAGAAAGCGTCCAATCCTCAACCTCTTCCCATTCCACCCATTTATACTTCACGTTTTACTATAGCAAAACAAAAAGAATAAAATGCACGACGAACGGCGAGCCCCTTTAAAAGCAACGGTATATCTAAACCCGCGACCTCTGTGTGCCGTTTATCGTATTTTCCCCGCAACATTCGGTTTTAATACGAGAACCCTGTCAGATACTAACATGAAAACCCGCGTATTAGACTTTGACGTAGTAATTGCCAAAGACCCCGACGGAGGCTACTACGCTTACGTTCCCCAGCTTCCAGGCTGCCACACACAGGGAGAAACGGTAGAGGAAACTTTAGAAAACATAAAGGAGGCAATTGAGCTTTATCTCGATGTCCTTTCCGAGGAGGAACGAGAGGAGATCCTTAGCGAAAAACCAGAAGCGATTCTTCTCACAAAGGTAGAGGTTCATGCCTAAGATTCCAGCGATTTCCCCGGAGAAAATGATAAGAATCCTGGAAGCAGTTGGCTTCGTTAAAATCCGCCAGAAGGGATCGCATACTATCCTTAAGAAGGGGAGAAAACTCATTGTAGTTCCTCTGCACAGAGGAAAGCCGTTAAAGCGAGGATTGGTAAGATTAATAATCAAGGAGGCAGAGATTAACAGAAAAGAGTTCTTCCGACTGCTGGATGAAGTCTAATGCACAGAATAGAGAATAAGAAGATGATAGAGAATGCCGGGGGCGGGATTTGAACCCGCGACCTCCGGATTTCTCATCCCAGCCGGCTGAGCCCGCGCAGGGAGCAGAGTCCCACCGGCCCAAAGTGCGTGTGGCCGAGCGAAGCGAGTGCCGCACCCGCTCCGCGATCGACCGGCGGGCCGGTCGTGGGATTATGAGTCCGGCGCTCCAACCAGGCTGAGCTACCCCGGCACAGCGAGTCCCAGCAAATAAGGAACGAAGAGAAGGGTTTAAAAGGTCAGGCACCGCAATGGACGATTCTCCCAAAGATTGATGCAAAACCCTCCACAGCCATCTGCGCACCGATAGCCATTATAAACAGGCCCATAAGGCGAACAGTGGTAGATAGGAGTTTCTTGTTAACTGTTTTCGCTGCCCGGAGCGCCAACAGCATGGATAAAGCAACTGCCAGTACTGCAAGGAACGTCGCGGCTAGGGCAATAACTGGACCGTCCCGGATTGCAAGGGTGATAACTGTAGTAATCGCAGCGGGCCCCGCAATAAGGGGCATAGCAACGGGAACCGTAGCAAGCTCCATAATATCCTTCTCCTCCTGGCGGGTGAATGCAATGCCCCCCTCCAGCGCCTCTGCACCGATCTTGAAAAGAATAACTCCGCCAGCAATGCGGAGTGCGTCGATATCCACGTGGAAGATGCTCTGGAGGATTATCTGGCCGGCAAGGGCGAAGACTGCGAGGATTATAAAACCCAAGACACTGGCCCGAAGGATAAAATGGAATATGTCTTCTATCTGGTAATCCTCGCGAAGAAGGCCCACTAGCAAAATCTTATCCGTTGGGTCTATCATTATGAGCATGAGCAGGGCGGCCGATAGTATTTCCCCAATCATGCAAACCACCCAAAAGCCGCAGACATGGTCTAAGTACAATAAGTATTTAAAATCGATGCGTAACGAGTGGGTATGGGAATCTCAGGCGAGAAATCCTCGGGATGGAAAGAACCGGGGTAGTCCACGTAGCGGGCAAGGCCCTTCTGGACAAGCAGGTAGTTAACGTTCAAAAGCCTGCCGTCGGAAGCTGGAATGTAAACGACTGCTATAACACGACCGTAGCGGCCGTAAGGCGGACTGTCCACAGCGAGAAGAATGCAAGGGACGCGGGAAACAAGGGCATTTAGCTCAGCCTTCGCCTCGTAAAAACCAGGCTCTCCGCGCTCCGGCGTGTCAATATCGGCGAGACGGACTTTGAAAGTCTGATTTACCTTAAAGCCATATATCGAATGCACCCAGAGCGTATCGCCGTCCACCACACGCTCAGGAACAACTACCGCATCGATTTCTTCGGCGGAATTGGGAGCATAAGCAAGAAGTAACAGGGAGATGGCGGCAAAGATGAGTGCAGCAGCCAGAACAGAGCTATTCCTTCTCATATCGATACGCAATGATGCCAAGGGGCTCACCGGGAAGGATATTTATCATAGTGTTATCCTCCAGACGATATACGTATGCGTTGCCAACGACCCCTACAAAGTCCAAACTCCCACCTAGGCGCGAAAGAACTGTATTCATCTCCAGTGAAGTGGAGATGTAGCAGTAGTGTATTGCCCCGTTTATCTCCACAGACTTCAGCTCAGATACAGTTATAGCAGGGCACAGCTTTCTCGCGATATGCTCACAGTAAAGGGAATTCGCGTCGATTGGGCGGAGCCTTTCGGAGATAGGCACAACACCCACATACACCCTTGTCGGGGATGATGACACCACTGCAAAGGTTTCCGCTCCGCAACGCGTGGGGACAGTGAGCATGTAAACTGCGTCCGGGGCGGAAGGGAGGTCGGGAAGGGCCAAGTTAATATCAGATGTGTTTACAGCACGAGCATAGTAATATACAGACCCGAATGCGGAGAGTATCGACGAAACAACGGTATCCCCTGCCGCATTGACGTCATATATTCGCATACCATCCTTTATCTCCAAAAACTGCCAAGAGCTCTCGAGGTTTTCCGGAACATAGGGACAGGACCGCTGGGAAGATAGCATAAGAAGCATGACGGAGAGGATAACAACAGCAAATGAAGCCAGAAAGAGATATTTATTTCTCGGCAAGTGCATACGTGCTGTAGTAGCGACAAACATCTTTAAACGGGCACTCGTCACAGCGCGGACCAACGGGCCTGCAAACCGCCCTGCCGAACCGAACGAGCGCATGGTTTACAGCCACCCAGTAGTCGCGGGGAACAACCTCCTTTAGTGCCTCTTCGACATCCTCTGGCTTTGCCTTCTCGGAGACAATGCCAAGGCGCTTTGCAACGCGGAAAACATGCGTATCCACGGGTATTGCCGGCTTTCCAAAGGCATACGCAAGCACTATATTAGCACACTTCCTTCCAATACCCGGAATCTTAACAAGGTCTTCAAAACGGTCCGGAACCCTGCCCCCAAACTCCTCGAGGATGTATCGGGCAGCCTTGACTATCGTCTTCGCCTTGGTGCGGTAGAATCCGACGGGATAAATTAGCTTCTCTATTTCAGCGGGATTTGCACGGGCAAGGTCTTCAGGACCTGAGAAACGAGAGAACAGCCGGTGGTACGCCGCATCAGTCGTTTCATCCTTAGTCCGCTGAGAAAGAATGCAGCCGATGAGCACACGGAACGGGTCATCGCGCACGTGCTCAGGCATCTTTTCTTTCCTGTATTCCTCTATGATTCTCTCTATGACGGGCCACCAGTTCACGGAGGGAGATGGAACGATGTTTTTTAAACGGAACCCCGCGAATCAATAACGGGGGCGTAGCTCAGCCTGGGAGAGCGTCCGGCTGAAGACCGGTGCGTCGTGGGTTCAAATCCCACCGCCCCCATACTGGGTCCCAGGCAAGCGGCTACGGGGCTAGCACGCCCCCGCCTTATTCTTACGCGGGTGATGCAATGGAGCGGAAAGCAATCTCGTGGGAGCAGGCAATAAAGGTAGTGAAGTTCGGCACGGGAGCGGTACTTGTGCTATTGGCTGTAATTATCCTTGCGTTCGCTACGGCAGAGTTAGTGCAGCAGATTCGGACGGGGCATGCTGATACTGCGTTCGAATCATTTATATCAAACGTGCTCCTTGTTATAATAGTCCTGGAGCTCGCAAAAACGCTGTTTACCTACGTGGAAAACGAGGAAATGTACCTCCACTCCATCATAGAAGCAGCGTTCATTGCAGTCATGAGACAGGTAATCATGCTCGAGATTGAGAGCAAACCATGGACCGAAGCAGTAGCGCTATCTGCGCTCACGCTCGCACTGGGATATGTGTATTACAGAATGTTCAGACGAGAAAGCCGCTAACAGGCGCGAAGGCAGCTTGAGTCACAGTCAAATTTCGAAAACTCGTCTGAATTAGCATAGATATAGTACCCTTGACCACAGTTGCGGCAAATAGGCCTGGCAAAGGACTGGTTGCCCATTGACACATGGTTGCCACACAGATTAATATCCCCTCGAGACAGGTCAAAGATAAGTTTGGTTATGTCCTTGCCAATTAGGATACCTGTGTACGCTCCGGAGATTGTGCCCGGTCCAAAAACAACCACGGTGTCGCCACCGTTGATTGCTATTCCGCCACCAGTTATGATTGCGCCGTTTAAATCAACGTTGTAGTCATCACTCGCGAAAGAAATAATCATATACCCGCAGTAGTGGGATGAAGTTGTAAATACGTTCCCATCGATATCCACCTTTAGATATTCTTTGCCATTGCTACAGAACAGACCAGTAATTGTGGGAAAACGGGGAGCAAGATAAAAGTCATGGCCCGTTCCTGTGCGTACGAGATTAACGTCGGTGAGAGCATACTGCACTCCCGTAGTATACAGCCCAATTGCCTCGGGATACTGCACAACCACGCGAGTAAGTTGCACACTCCTAGAAAAGATCACACAAGCTTCTCGATTGAAATGCGCAGATGCACAAGCGTAGTTAACATCGTACCACTGCGAATAGCTATCAAGATAAGCACAGCTTCCATCCTCCACGTCAATATGAGATGCATGCATTCGAGCCTCACTGTTATCAAAGCATATTGCGCCGCTCGCCACTTGTAGATTGTTAAAGTCTACAAATCCGCTTCCCCTCACATCATACGTACCAATTGCATAACTGCCTGCGAGAGTGATGCTGTGATTGTTGCCCTCAAATGCGATGTGACCCCCCTCCGAGGGGATTGTAGCACTATATAATAAGACGCATGCTTTGCCAATGCACCAATACCCATCAAAGGACATCAAATCGGAGCTATCAGGAGCAATATCCTCCGTCAGAACGACCACAACGTCTTTCCCTGTCGCTGCAATCTCGGGGGCGATATCGTTCAAATCATGCGTACAGGACTTGCACGAATCGCAACCCAACTCCACGGTCCCGTCGCAGTCGTTATCATTCAAATCATCCAGAAACTCCATAGGCGCATCTAACCACAGAGTATCAGAACCGTGGAGCTCACAGTAGTATGTTTTGCCATTCAGCTCAAGGGTATCACAGCGAACTGCGTTTTCTTCATCGCAGCGGTACTCAACACTATTGTTCAGCTCGCAGTAACCAGCGTTGCAGTACATATCATTCAAACGTATCATGTTCCCCTCGACGCTCACCACGTGCGGGCAATCTGCATCCGCCCTACAGTACGGAATTACCCGCATACTCGTGGTGGATACGCTTCCGTCGGCCATGCTCATTGTGAGCTGATAGTACCCCGTGGGAATTGGCTCGCCCTCGAAGCAGACTTGTGCATAACCACTGGCTGGCAGCTCCACCGTGCCCTCACCAACGAGATACGTAACGCTCCGGCCGTTAGCTCGAATATCCAGAGCTTGCCCTGCTATGTTCGAGTCCGCCGTCCCGAGGTTCTTCACACCCACGCAAACCCGGAATACTCCTGTATCCCTGTTGTACTCATACGTAGGCGCAAAGAGCATTATCTTCGCCGGCTCCCGGAATGACATATCGGTTGTAACATCCAGCATCATCCTCTGGGTCCAGATGTAGAACCCGATGGTCAGCATAACGGCTATGGCTATGAGGAGAACGATGGAAACGACAGACGATGCCCGGGGTTTTCTTCTACGCATGAATGTAATAATTGCATTTAGTAAAAACTAATATATAAAGATGCCTGGGGTGTTGGTTTAACAATGCTTTCCAGAGAATTCTTTACGGACTGCGCGGGGGTGGCCGAGCGGTCGAAGGCGTCGGACTTAAGATCCGATGGGCGTAGGCCCTGCGCGGGTTCGACTCCCGCCCCCCGCACTCCAACACAAGAAGCGGTGATACTGTGCTGGCAGATATATTACTTCTTATACTCGGTATCGCAGCACTCGCATATGGTGCACGGCTTGCCATTTCCGCGGCCACGGACATCGCGGAAAGAACGGGAATAGGGAGATACGGCGTGGGGGCAACAATCGTTGCCACAATAACGAGCCTGCCAGAGCTCGCTGTGGGGATTGCCTCCGTAGTAAACGGGGAGCCAGAAATAGCGATTGGCACAGCCGTGGGCTCAGTAGTAGGGCTGTTTCTCCTGTCCCTCGGCATCCTTGCCCTTATGACACGAATCCGCTTCAGCAAAGAAAGAAAGAAGGAGGTTCTGTGGGCAGCAACGATTGTAACATGGGCAACAATCGCGTTTGCCACGATACGAAAGATTAACGCCCCCATAGGCTTTCTTCTAGTGGGTGTATACCTTTGGTACATTCACATGGTTCGGGAGGGCAGGCTGCGACGCATTGACAAAACGGCTGAAGGAAGAAGGGTTTGGCAGGCAATAGCAACGCTCATATTCGGGATAGCGCTGGTCGTCGGCGGCGCAGAAGCAGTAGTCATGGGCGTTACAGGTCTCGCGGGGAGCTTTGGATTGCCAGAATTTCTCATAGCGTTCTTCATCGTAGCAATCGGCACAAACCTGCCAGAGTTGAGCGTAGAGATTGCAGCTGTACGTATGAAGGAAGCTGGGATAGCGCTGGGCGACCTTCTTGGGAGTGCGGTGGCTGACCTGACGCTTGTTATTGGCTCTACCGCAATCATAGGGGATTTTATTGGACATCCACTTGTATTCAACGGCTCTTCATCCGTGACGGCTGCCGTGATGCTGGGGACGGCGCTGGTTGGGCTAAAGCTTTCAAGGGATGAAGAAATAAACAGATGGGAAGCTGTGGGGCTGATACTCATTTACGCGCTGGTTGTCTGGGCAGAAGTACTTGCATCTTCCCTCTGATGCTTCTCACGCTGACGGAGAATATACCAGACCATTATTGCGCCCAGGACGTTGGTCATAATAATGGCAATGGATACAATCTGGACAATATCATGCACAACGGCCAGATACCTTGGCTGTTTTTCAGCAAACTCCTGGATGAGAAGAGCTGAAAGAACCGCCTCGCCAAGACCTCGCGGGATGAGGGCAGCCATTTCCACAGAGGCGCGGATGCCCATAAGCCGCGCAGCAACGTAGCGACCGGTGAGCGATAAAATAGACAGGACTCCAACGAAGAGCCAGTGGAGCGGGTCCGTGCTGAACTTGAAGATAACACCAAGGAACACGAAGAAAAACACACGTATGAAGAAGGATATCTCGCGGTGCAGCTGTATCATGTTAACCATGCGAAGCGGGGAAACAAGGTGAACATTCGTTAATGTCAAGCCAAATACAAGGGCAAACAACGGGCCGTTTCCACCAAACTCATTCATTATCGCATAGAAGGCCATAAGAACGGCAAACGTCAGCATGTAGGAGAAAGGCGTTGTCTGGAGCTTCTTCAAAACCTTCTGCCAAAAATACCCTATAAGCGCGCCAAAGACTATGGAGATGGAAAACGCGGCAAGTATGCTCTGAATGGGATAGCGCCAGTCGGTGGAGAACGTCGTTATATACTGGGCGAGGGCGACAACGAGAATAACATTGTAGACATTTGTTATTGTAGATTCAAGCTCCAGAATCGTTTGCTCCTCCGAATTGAGACCCAGACGCTTTCCCAGAGGTATGACGACAGCTGCGCTGGTACCGCCAAGGAGAAAACCGAGCATAAGGGCAAACGGCCAGTCCCACCCGAAAAGAACCGCTGCGAGCACGCCCGAAAGTATGGACGTAAAGAAATAGTGCGCCGTGGCGTAAAATAAGCTGCGTGGCGCCTCTGTAATGACCTTGCGGATATCCAGATTCAGCCCTGTCTCGAACATGATGACCATAATAGCGAGAGAGGCCATGAGGCCCGCAAAATCCTCGAAGACTTCCGGACGGAATATCTGGGCAATAATGCTGTCGGGATAAAGGGCATTGGCAACGGGACCAAGCAGGATACCTAAAAATATAAGGATTAGCGAGTCAGGAATCTTTGTTCTGTCAAAAAAATAGTTGGCCAGAAAGCCGATAAATATGAGCGCTGACACAATGAGAAAGACCGCCGAAACGTACATGCTGTAAAAAACCTTTCAGCGATTAAAAAACTTGGGGATGATGAAAGCGACGTGTGCTGAAGATGATGAGTTTTGCTTCCCGGCTGACCTATGAGGTGCTTAAATGGAGCCTGCAGGTTATATAGGAGTAGCGATTCTGCTCTACTTCGGCAGCACGCTCCTCTACGCGTTGCGATGGAAGACAGTGCTCCAAGGGTTTCACCGAGATGCGAAGTACTCAAACCTTGTTTTATCGACCCTCTCGGCAATATTTGTCAACAACGTCACACCCATGGCACGTGCGGGGGGAGAGGCAGTTCGTGTTATATGGGTGAACATAAAGGACAGAATCCCAAAATCCCTCCTGACGGCGAGCATACTGTATGAAAGAGCAACGGAGGCCATTGTTGTCGCTGTTCTCGCAGTACTCGTTCTGGCAGGATATACCAACGCGGGGACAACGTTTATTGTCCTTGGCATCGCTGCTATCGCATCGGTGGCGCTAATAACCCGGATGGACCTTGTTCTTCGGGTCGTGGAGCGCCTGTCCAAGGAAAAAATACCGAAAGACATGGAGACGGCAATTCTGAAGAAGCTGAGGATTGGGAAAACGCTCGCAGGCGCACTGGCAATTTCCACGATTATATGGTTAATGGATATCCTGCGAATCGCTGTGGAACTGGCCGCGGTAGGCGTAAAACTGACCTTAACGCAGATAGCAACGGTTTCTGTCCTGAACGTTCTCATAGGACTCGCGGCCATAACGCCGGGGGGACTGGGCATCGTAGAGGGAGGGCTTCTAGGCATACTGACAGGGATGGGTGTAACCCTTGAAGATGCCGCGAAATTCGTGGCAATAGAGAGGGGGATATCCTACGTACTGGGCAGCGTCGTCGGCGCAATCGTCACTGGACTCTACGGAGGGAAAGAAATATGGAAACACTTAAGATTGGACTCGCAACTGACTGGTTTCTTCCGCGACTCGGAGGAGTAGAGGTACATGTCCACGAGCTAGCCCTCCAGCTCACAGATAGAGGTCACGACGTCCACATAATCACAAGCTCGGCGTATGGAAAAGGAATCGACGTGCCGTATCACATACACCGCGTGCCTGCAGAGAAAAACCTGTTCTTCTTCAACTGGACTGGGATAAAAGCGGCGCGTGCCATTCATCTCATAAACAAGTGGGAAATGTTCGACATTGTCCACGGACACAGCTTCTTCGCCCCGATATCGCTCATCGCGGTAAACGATGCCTCGGGCATTCTCGGAATTCCAAGTATCTTGACTGCACATTCAATCCCCGAGTTGCACCGCCTGAAGTTCGTGAACGCTGCACTACTCAGGAAAGTCATGCAAAAGGTCACCGCTTTTGTGGCCGTCAGCAGCGTTGTCAAAATGCACCTCGCAGATATACTGGATTGGACAAGGTGGAACCGCCCGATTTGGGTGATACCAAACGGCATCGATGTAAAATTCTGGCAGTCTGTACGGAGAGAGGAGTCAAGAGAAGAGCTGAACATTAACGAACCAACGGTGCTCACGGTATCTCGACTGGCAGTAAAAAAGCGTGTATCCGCCGTTCCAAAAATCGCAAAAGCCGTCCTGGAAGAACTGCCTGACGCCCGTTTCATAATAATCGGGGATGGGATTCAGAAAACAGCAATAAAAGCACTAATTCGAAAATACAAGGTGGAGAACAACGTACATCTGCTTGGAAGGCTGCCCAGAAATGAAGTAAGGAAATACATGGCTGCTGCAGATGTTTATCTGAATCCAACCAAAAAAGAGGCCCTTGGAATAGCACTACTTGAAGCGCAGGCCTGTGGCGTTCCCGGAATCGGCTACGCCGCATCGGGAGTTGTGGATATCATAGAACACGGAAAAAACGGCCTCCTGTACTGGAATGATGATGAAGCTGCCGAATATATTGTAAAACTACTTACGGATGAAAAACTCAGACAAAAAATGGGGAAAAATGCAAGAAAAGGGGCAAAGCGCTATGACTGGAAGCGTGTGGTCAGGGAGATTGAGAAGGCGTATAAGAAAACAATCGATACCTATGAGTATGTTCCCTTCAGGGCGTACGACATCTACAAGAGGTGGTTAAAACGTTCTCCATTACCTTCGACGTGGAACAGGACTGCCCTCCCTTCCTTACCACCGAGAAGGGCATGAAAGAAGGGATGCCAAAAATACTTGCCCTGCTGGAACGTCTGGGCGTCAGAGCTACGTTCTTCTTCACAGCAGAAATGGCAGAAAAGTACCCTGACACTGTGGAAAAAGTCCTAGAAGGTAACCACGAACTGGGAATGCACGGATACCACCATGAGCGGCTGGACAGGATGCCCGTTTCGGATGCAAAAAAAGTCCTGAGAAAGATGGCCGACATTTTCTCGCCCTACGAGGTCGTATCTTTCCGCGCGCCAAACCTGCAACTCCCGGGCTCGCTCCTCCCGGTCCTGGAGGATATCGGAGTGAAATACGATTCGTCGAAGGCGGTGTACAAGGGGTGGTGGAAGGGGGTCACAAGAATGGGGGGTGTTATCGAAATTCCCGTATCCGCCACGAGCTTCGTTATTCGCTGGCCGGCGTGGGCGAGGAAAATTCACTACACCCTCGTCCCCAGACCGCTGGTTCTATTCGCCCACCCCTGGGAGTTTGTTGACATGGGGAAAGCTCCCGTCCGCTGGGACTGCAAGGCATGGACCGGCGAAAAGGCGCTGGAACGTCTGGAAGAAACGCTCAAATGGTTGCTCCGAAAGGAGGGGGAGCCGAAAACAATAGGGGAAATAGGAGCGAGCCTTGGTGGCGGAACCGAAGATTAGCGGAAAAAGGTCATATAGGCAAGGATGGGGAAGACGAGGGTCGCGTCCGCCCAAACCTCCACGTAATTGGCCTTTGCGCGAATCTTGCCCCAAGACACCCCCTCGCTCGGAGGCGCACCGCTAAGCGACCCATCCCATGGGACGGCGGTTGTGATGTATATAGCATAGTCTGACCCGCCGCGGAAGAGATTCGCGTTTATGATTGCGTGCTTGGGCAGGGAGCCACCGAGAACGATGACTGCAGTCTTCTCTGCTTCCACCGCCAGGTTGTTCAAACGGACAATGTCGTTCGCTATGTCTATTTTCAGCTCTTTGTCGCCGCGCTCCTCCTTGAAGAAGTAGAGCATGTCGCCCATGGACCCATCGGTAAGGGCAGGGCAAAAGATGGGAATGTTGTTCCTGTACGCCCAGTATATGATGCTCTCCTCTTTTTCTGGGCCGAGAACTTCATCCATGTACCTTCCCATCTCGTATATAACCTCGCTGGCGGAAAGGATGCCCCGCTCACGCTGAATGTTTAGTAAACGCTCGTAAAAAGGTAGCATGTATTTCTCAAATTCGATATAACGGTTGTTCGGGACGAAAATATTACCTATGCGGTTGATGCCCTCCTCACGCATCTTGGCATCGTCCACGTTCCAGTCGCCGAGTATGAAGGGCTTCAGAACCTTTATGAAGTCCTCCTCTATGCCGCCCGCCGTGGTAACGATAACGTCAACCTTCCTGTGCTTCACAAGCCAAGTGATAATCTCGCGAAGACCGGAGGAAATGATGTTAGATGTGTAACCCAAGAATACGCGTATTTCCTCCCCCTCTTTGCGGCGCCCCTCAACCTCCCGCCAGATACGTATGGCGCGGCCAAGGTGCGTCGCCTGGAAACCAATGCGCTCGTACGTTTCAACGACCTCTTCAAGGGAAGAGACCTCGTCGAACTTCGGACCAAGGATAGGGGTCCCCTCAACGTCGGATGACGCCTTCAGAACAATATCCTTTGGGTCGCTCATAGAACCACCGGGGGAATATAGTGTTATGGGGAGGGCGCCACAATGACGACCGTGTCGCCCCTGATGAGAATACGGCCGAGCTTCTTCACGGTGCCGTCCTGTTCCGTGAGCTCGGCGTCGTCGACCACCAAATTCATATGGACGTCAAACGCGAGCAGAACGCCGCGGACGGAGCGCCCTGCCTTGAGTATGATGTATGCTTCCTTCCCGAGAGCATCGTTCAACAAATCAAAGGGTCTGCTCACCATAAAAACCACCTTTTATTTTTTCTTCTTGAATATGGACTTGATAAACGTTAAAAAGCCTTTCTTCTTCTCCTGCTTCGGCTGGATGCCAGATATGCGCGAGGCGATTTGCATAAAGGCCTTTGCGGCAGGACTATCTGGCTTTCTAACGACCACAGGCGCAGGCTTCTTCAGTAGAAGGGTACGGCGAACCTCCTTGTCCTCCGGCACAGATCCAAGCACCGCGAGCTCCATAATGTTCTTCACATCTTCCTCGGACGGCTCCTCTGGAAAGCCGCGCACCATGTTCATGATAACACCGTATGGTTTTACACCGATACGCTCAGCCGTGAGTTTTGCCTTTAGTGCATCCGCAATGGATGCCTTGTCAGGGGTAACGACGAATATCGCCTCGCTAGTCGCAGCCATGGCAGCCATCGCGTTGTCGCCTATGCCCGCAGGCGCATCGAGAAGAATGTAGTCGAATTCGTTTTCTATGCCCTTCAAAACTTCTGCCATCTTGTCAGGATTCACACGGCGGTAGGCTTGAAGAGAAAGACCGGAGGGAACGACCGTAAGGCCATAGGGCCCTTCGTACATGGCATCGTATATCTCAGCCTCGCCGAGAAGCACATCCTGAAACGTAATCGGTGCAGACTGGAGGCCAAAAACGAGGGCAAGATTCGCCATTGCAACATCAGCATCGATAACAATGACCTTCTCGCCCAACTTCGAGAGGGCGGTGGCTAGGTTGGCCGCAACTGTGGTCTTGCCGACACCGCCCTTCCCCGAAACGATGGATATCCTGCGCCCCATGCTTACCAACCCATGCTGAAGAGTAATTTCTCCACATCACGCGCAATGGCGGACAGCTCCACAATATTGACGTAGGCGGGTGCGTGAACGATGTAGACATGTGCACCGCGTCGGAAGGCTATAATCCAGTCGCCCTTCAGTATGAAAACATGGGAAACGTCGTTGAGCTCAAGGTCTATCTGCTCAAAGAGTGAGTACTCGTGAACGGCCTCCTCGTCAGACAGGGTAGTTGCAACGAGCGTTCCCTCCTCGGTAAAAACCGATATCGCGTCGACCATGTGTTTCTTTCTAAGATATTCAAGGAGTTTCTCAACATCTGCGTCGCTGGGAGGCTCAAGCTTCCTTGGTTCAGAAAGTTGCTTGACCTCGGAGTAGCTTGGACGTTCCTCAAGACCAAAGAGCCTGAAAAGGAGCCGCTGTATCATATTTCACCCACCTTCACGCCCGTAAGACCGTATTTCGCGAGGAGCCGTATTCTATCTATATCTTGCTGTGAAAGTGTTTTTATTATCTCCTTAACCCAGCGGTCAGAATACGTAGCGGGAACCAAGCCGAGGACGTTCTTCGGGGATATGGGAGACGGGAGTTTTGCCTTTTCATTGAATGCGAGAACAAGGTTTATCTTCGGCGCGGTGAGGGAAACTACAGAATACACCACGTGCTTTGCGGCAAGAACGTTGGCTGCAGGCTCGAGTGCATCCTTGCCATCGATTATATGGTCGTACTTGAGATGCTCGTAGGACGCTGCAACGATTTTTCCCTCGGAAAAGAGAACAACGCCCTCCTCCAGACCGTCGTAGCCCCTGCCGAGCCATGCAACATAACCGTTAAAAGATCGTTTCCCCAAATCTTGTAGCAGGTCTGAAAAGGCCTTCAGCTCAACGGGAGCTGCGTCGGTTACGACCTCTCCCGCAGGAAGATTCATATAGGTAAAGGGAAAGCGATGTTTAAAAGGAGGGACTGTTATGGCTGACATGGAGATCAAATTCGAGAAGGCGGGCAGAATCAAGCCCGGACAGTGGGTGCTCATCGATGGCGCGGTCTGCCGCGTCACAGATGTCCAGGTATCTTCCCCCGGTAAGCATGGGTCTGCAAAGGTAAGAATCACGGCCATAGGCGTGTTCGACGGCCAGAAGCGCCAGATGCTCAAGCCATCCGGTGCGGACGTTGAGGTCCCCATCATAAAGAGAAAGTACGCACAGGTTCTGGCGCTCATGGGGGACCAGGTGCAGGTGATGGACCTCGAGTCCTACGAGACATACGAGCTCCCCATGCCGGAGGAAGAGGAGCTTGCGTCCAAGCTCGAACCGGGCGTTGAAGTGGAGATAATGGAGGCGGGGGAGTACAGAAAGATTGCCCGCGTTAAGGGCTAATCTCCCAAATTCTTTTCCATCCTATACCACACAATACCGTCCCTGCCCACATCTTCGTCTACCACCACGTAGCCGTACCGCTCGAAGAATTTTCTAGACCCCCGATGTGCATCCGTAACGATTTTTTCACGCGCGGGGCAGCATCTTCGAGAGCGTCCTCCAGCGCATGAACGAGAAGGGAACCAAGGCCCCGTTTCGATTCGCCAAGGTCTATGACGATATCGTTGAGATACGCAACGTTTCTGTAGACTCTTGCGTGGACAAATCCCACTATCCTCTTTTCTGGGTACTTCTCGACAACGATGATAAAATCCCTAGGTGCGTGGCGCCTATAGTCGGAAATACTCCTTCTTATACCGTCTCTCGTCATATACGGCTCTGTACCGTACTCCTCGAGGTATTTATGCATTGCTGCGCTACGGTCGATGCCGTAGATGATAGAAGCCTCTTCCGCTGAGAGCTCGAGCAGTTGCTTATAATCACCGGGCTTCGCCCATCGCACGAGATAAAAGTTCTTTGGGCTCTTCATTGAACCGCCAGAAAATAATGCCCAAAGGAGGTATATAATTTTTTAACAATTCCTACCCCTTTTGCAGCACGGCGGCGGGATGATGGGGCAACCCTGAGCCGTGGAGGTGTGAAGAATGGGTCTGTACAAGTATGTAAGCAAAATCCTGCAGAAGGAGTATAGGGGAGAAGAGGACGATTTCTACAACTACGACGAGAGGATGAAGGAAAAGCTCATCCAGTGGAGGCGCGAGCCTGCCATCGTGAAGGTGGAGCGCCCCACGAACCTCGCGCGCGCAAAGTCCCTCGGATACAAGGCGAAGCAGGGCATCATCGTCGTCCGTGTCCGTGTCCGCAAGGGCTCCGGACGCCATATCCGCCCGAACAAGGGAAGAAGACCCAAGCGCATGGGTGTGAACAAGCTCACACGCCGCATATCCATACAGCGCATAGCGGAGGAGCGCGCCGCGAGGAAGTACAGGAACCTCGAGGTTCTGAACTCCTACTACGTCGGGGAGGATGGGCAGCACTACTGGTTCGAGGTCATACTCGTCGACCCGCACAATCCAGCGATTCTGGCGGACAAGGACCTCCGCTGGATAGCTGAGCCGCAGCACCGCGGCCGCGCGTTCCGCGGACTGACAAGCGCCGGCAAGAAAGGTAGAGGCTTGAGAAGGAAGGGCAAGGGTGCTGAAAAGGTGCGTCCATCCCTTAAGGCGCACAACAGGAAGGCGAAGTAACGTGCCATTCCCCCTCCTTTCAATTTCTGCCATGGTTTTCGTCCGCGCAACGGAGGACGAAGAAAAGGTGATGAAGGCTTTAGAGCTTGTTCTCCCACCAGAGAAAGAGAGAAAGAGAATGAAGCTCCGGATTGAAAGACGCGTGGCAAAGGGCGTTCTTGGCAACCCCATTATAATCCTTGAGGCAAGGGCAACACGCAAAAGCGACGCGAGAAAATGGTGGAAGCACATTCTCTCCCTGCTCAGCGAAAAGGACCTCGAGTATATAACCAATCACCCAGATGACTTCATGGATGAGTTCGGGGTAGTACATTTGCGCTTCGACAAGCAGAAAGCATACGAAGGGGTCCCCGTGCTTACCGGTGGCGGGGGTGTTATAAAGATACGCGCGCAGCTGGAGGCATACCCTGCAAAGGTTGAAGAGTTCAGAAAGGCTTTCTTCAAACTCTTCGAAAGGGGCCAATGATTTTAACATCCGCCCACCAGAGTATAACGTGCGGCGTTTCTATGACATCGTCAGGATAGAAAGCGTGGGGAATTGGGCGGAAATCCTTGGATACGAGCGAATTCTAACGACGAGGGACTGGGTGGAAATCAGGGGAAAGAAGGGGGAGGCAAAGAAAGCTGCAAAAAAAGCGTTGAAAGACGGAAAAATCCCCGTATACATTGCGGAAAGGATAGATGAGGCGAAGGAAGGGACATGGGTCGAAAACACAGTCATGGAAATCCGAACGCTCATAGATATGCAGGTCGCCCATATCATGAAGGACAAGAACGTTCGCGCCCTCATCACCCTGGACTACATGCGCCGTGGTATGAGAGAATTGCAGAACGCAGCAAGAAACATCGTCATCCTGCACAAGGCACGCGTGCCCATCCTCCTGGCCAGCGGTGCGAGGAAGATTGAGGATATGCGGGCGCCACGGGATATTGCGGCAGTGGGGAAGGTCTTGGGCATGAGCATCCCAATGGCCTTGGCATCGGTCTCCGACAACTGGGAGGGAATACTATGAAAATAAAGCCCATACCGCCGACACTCAGGGAGAAAAGACGGTATCTGCTGGTAAGGGGGGCAAAATGGAGCGAAATCACAAGGGTGGTGCGCGAAGAATTCGGTCGGGTATATGCGGCGCTCGCTCGGCTGGCAAAGATAGAAGAAGGCGAGGAATATACAATAGTACGTGTTCGGAGAGACTTTGACTGGCTGGTGCGAGCCGCAATAGCTCTGCACGATTTTGACAAAGTTGTATGGATTGAAAAAGAGTCAGGAACGATTAAACGGTTGAGAACAAAGATGGGGAAAGAAGAATAGAGCGAGGGTTCTTCGACAATTGTCAAACCCATGTGTCAAGTTTTTAAGTAAGAAATTACCAGAATAAGAGTTGACAAGGTCCGTGCATGGACGGAGGTGATTGAATGGAGGAATGGATGAAGTACCTCATGTGGCTGGGCTGGATTCTGGCCGTTATTGGTTACTGGGTTGGCTCAACAACCCTTGTGTGGATTGCCCTTGCGGAGCTCGTGATTGGTATTATCCTGGGCATAACAACGTTCAAGGAAGAGCTCAGCGGACTCTATGAGCGTGCAGTGTTCTACTCCGTGGCATACGGCATCGTGACAATCTTCGGCCTGGACAAGGCACTTGGCTTCGCCCTGATGGACTGGATTGGCACATACCTCGGCCTCATGGCATGGATATATGTGCCGGCAGCAATCCTCCAGTACGTTGCAAAGGTCTTCAAGGAGGGCTACTGAAGCCCGCCCTTTCCTTAAATTTTTCTTGAAACGAGAATGAACGCCGTGTGAAGGAGTCCCGTATTTTCAGGCCGAAGAATGTCCGTGTTCTTCCACCTGCGCACAAGAACCTCGTAGACCTCAAAGGGCGTGAAGTCCTCCGTTAGCTCATTCTTCGCACGGAGAACCTGGTCAACAGTGGGCAGATACAGAACGAGGAACCCTCCTAACTTCAGGGCTTCCGCAGCGTTCTCAAATGCACGCCACGGCTCCGGCAGGTCGAGGAAAACGAGGTCGACATCCCTCTCATCGATGGAGTCGTAGACAGAACCCTCCTTGAACGTGATGTAATCACTCAGGCCAAAGAGCTCCGCATTTTCCCGTCCAATTCTCAGGTTCTGGGGGCGCACATCGTAGGAGTAAACATGTCCCTCTGGCCGGACGTGGTAAGCGAAGAAGTTCGCCGCAAACCCAGACCCTGTTCCCGCGTCAACAATTCTCCAGCCCGGCCCCAGCCCCGTTATGCCGACGATAAAGGAAAGGTCCTTGGGGTGCGTCCACTGCGGGCCGCGGCGCATTTTTGCCCATAAATCGACAAAACGGGGCTCGGTCACCGTGAAGGGCTCCCCGGTGGACGACTCAGTTCTGCCTTCCTCCCTGACGAGGCCGTACTCCGTGTTATGGGGAAGGGATTTTGATACGTAGCGCTTGCCGGTAAGGCGGTGGATTAATAGGTGCATGGTTTAAACTGAAGGGACTTCCTTTTATTCATGCTCAACTACTTTGACCGTCTCGTTCTCGACGTTGTTTCCCAGGTACCCCGCGGCAAGGTAACTACGTACGGCGAGATAGCAAAGGCCCTTGGGGATATACGGGCGGCAAGGGCAGTAGGCGAGGCGTTGAAGAAGAATCCAATGCCCGTGGAAATCCCCTGTCATCGCGTGGTCATGTCCGATGGCTCTTTGGGTGGCTACGCATTCGGCGGGCCAGAAAAAAAGAAAGAACTGCTCAAGAAAGAGGGAGTCACGTTCAGAAACGGCAAAGTAAACCTGAAAAAACATCTCATCACCCATGAGGAACTCGAAGCGCCGAAAATATTTGAGCGCATGAGAGAAGCGCAGAACCGCATGAGAGAAAAAATCGTCGTGGAAGAACCGGAAGACGTGGAGCTGGCCGCGGGAGTGGACGTATCTTACTGGGATGACTTCGGCGTGGGTGCCGCAGTCGTCGTGGACAGAAACGGCAGGGTAGTCGAGACGAGAACGTGGACTGGGAGCGTTCTCTTTCCCTACGTCCCGACGTACCTCGCGTTCCGGGAGATGCCCTTTGTCTGGAACGCGCTAAAGGGTGTTGAGTTCGACGTTGTCTTGGTTGACGGGCACGGCTGGATACACCCGAGGAGGATGGGAGAAGCAACGCACTTCGGCGTCGTTCTCGATATTCTAACCGTCGGCGTTGCCAAAAGTCACCTCGTGGGAAGGGAAGAAGGGAGCAGGGTACTCGTCAACGGTAAGCACGTTGGCTGGAAAGTGGGCAAGGCATACGTATCCCCGGGGAACAGAATGAGTGTGAATGCAGCACTCCGCGTGGCACGGATGTTCTGGAAGGGCGGAAAACAACCCCTTCCCCTTCTACTCGCGCATAAAACCGCTGTGGAGAAAATGCGGGAAGAGCGGAAACGAAGGGGATTATAACCCTTTGTCCCGCATATAATACATGGCCCGGATTCTCGTCACGAACGATGATGGCATACACTCCCGCGGCATATACGTCCTCGCGGACGCAGTTTCCGACTTCGGTGAGACGTGGGTAGTGGCGCCCGAGAAGCCAAAGAGCGCCACGGGGCTTGGCATGACACTTCACAAACCGCTCCGCGTCAAGAAAATTCATGGAAAGGAGAGAACCTTTGCCATATCCGGCACACCCTCCGATATCATACATATCGCCACGAACGTGATTGTGGGAAAGGTGGACATGGTCGTATCGGGCGTGAACGTGGGGGATAACACGAGCATACAGGTCATTCTCTCCTCCGGAACGATAGGCGCTGCGGCCCAGGCAGCACTCCTTGGAATTCCTGCGGTGGCGTTTTCCATGGCTGTGAACGACGACGACAAAATAGAGGAGCAGAAAAACATGCTCAAACCCATAATACGGTCCGTTGTTCACTACGTCCTGACAAACGGTATGCCACCGGGCGTCGATATCATCAGTGTAAACTTCCCGGAGAGGATAGGGAAAAATACGGAGGTAAAGGTGGCACGGGCAGCAAAGACACGGTGGAGAGAACTCGTAGACGAGAGGATAGACCCCATGGGCGAGAAGTACTACTGGATATACGGAAAACCCACAGAAATAGAGGTGGGGACGGACGTGCACGTCGTCTTCGAGGAGGGCAACATTGCAATCACCCCACTGACACTCAATCTCAACATACCCGTTCCAAACACGGAGGACTCAAAAATCGGCCAGTACTTCAGCGGGCTTTGCGAGGATATGGTCTCAACCATTAGAAAGATTTACAAATAGAGCCACGAAGGTTAACACTCCAAATCCCCCGCAGAGCGGAGAGAGAAAACCCGCTGCAGACGCCACACCCGCGTGCCTTTTATAACATTTGCCTGCGGAATAATATTCAGTAGAAAAAATGGACAAGGGGATGATCACCTTGAAGACCGTCATAGATAAGGCTGTCAAGAGGGCTCGGGCCGAGCAGGCGAAGGCAAAGAAAACCCCAAAAGATGAGGATTTGGAGGCTTTTTTGAAGGAGGCCCTTCCCGTTATCCGCGTCGTAGGTACTGGTGGTGCTGGAAACAACACCATCACTCGCCTGCATGAGATGGGTGTCAAGGGCGCCGAGCTCATCGCCGTAAACACGGATGCTCAGCAGCTCATATACACGCCCGCTGACCGCAAGATTATTATCGGTAGACGCCTGCTCGGTGGCAAGGGTGCCGGTTCCGACCCCCGTCTCGGCGAGCAAGCAGCACAGGAAGACATTGACGAAATAAAGGAAGCTCTAAAGGGCTCCGACCTCGTATTCATCACAGCTGGGCTCGGTGGTGGTACGGGTTCCGGTTCAGCACCAGTCATAGCGGAGGCAGCTAGGGAACTCGGTGCGCTCACTGTGGCGGTCGTTACACTTCCATTCTCCTCCGAGGGCAGAGTGCGCCTCGAAAACGCAATCATGTCGTTGTCAAAGCTCCTCAAGGCTGCGGACACGATAATCATCATTCCGAACGACAAGCTCCTTGAGATTGCACCGGACCTGCCCATAAACGCCGCATTCAAGGTCTCCGATGAGATTCTCGCAAACGCCATAAAGGGCATAACAGAGATGATTACGAAGCCCGGTCTCATTAACCTGGACTTCAATGACCTCAAGACGGTCCTCTCCAAGGGCGGTCCAGCAGTGATAGGCCTCGGTGAGTCCCAGAGCGATGGAACGCCGGAGGACCGCGCGCTCGAGGCAGTGGAGGACGCGCTCGCATCTCCGCTCCTCGACGTAGATATAAGTGACGCGGACAGGGCGCTCATCAACGTCGTCGGCGGCACGGAAATGACGCTTAAGGAGGCAGAGATGATAGCAGAGGCAGTCGCTTCTAAGATTCACCCGCGCGCACACATCATATGGGGTGCAATGATTGACCCGGAGCTTCCAAAGAACCTAATACAGACAATGGTTGTCATATCCGGCGGCAGGATACCTTACCTCCAGGAGCTCCAAGATATCGCAGAGAAGCGCCTCAACCTTGATATAGATTTCGTTGAGTAAGGGGTAAGATAGCAATGGGCCTCAGAGAGTTCATCGACCAGTCAAAGCGTGTGCTGAAACTGGCGCGCAAGCCCACCAAGGAAGAGGTCATCAGAACCGCAAAAATCACAGGAGTTGGCATCACAATACTGGGCATCATCGGTTACATCATTCACTGGATATACTACCTGCTCACTCAGATATAAGGTGAGATTATGGACGAGGAGCAGAAGACACAGATATGGGGCGTCCGAACGACAGCAGGGCAGGAAGACCTAGTGGCAACGTTGCTCTACGAGCGCTCCAAGAGGAAGATGGAAGAAGGGGAGCAGGGACTCCTCTCAATCATCGTCCCGCCCCAGGTAAAGGGCTACGTTCTCGTTGAGGCGATGGACGAGGTCACAGTCCGCAGAATCATCAACGGCGTTCCCCACGTCAAGGGGCTCATCGGCAGGGGCGGCATGGACGTTTCAGAGCTGGACGCCATGCTCGAGAGCAAGCCCATAATGGATGAGCTCAAGCCCGGCGCAATCGTCAAGCTCGTCGCCGGTCCGTTCAAGGGCGCGAAGGCAAAAATCATACGCGTCGATATGCAGAAGGAGGAGGTCACGGTCGAGCTGCTTGAAACGGCCGTTAAAATACCCATTACCGTAGAAGCAGAAAATGTGAGGGCAGTATCGGAGGGAGAAGCATGACTGTTGAACTGAAATTCCTTGTGCCTGGTGGGAAGGCCACTCCAGGGCCTCCAATCGGTCCAGCGCTTGGTCCACTCGGCATAAACGCAGGCAAGGTGGTCGCAGACATCAACAAGGCCACTGCGAAATTCGCCGGCATGATGGTGCCGGTCATACTTAAAATCGACCCTGCCACGAAGGAGTACGAGATTGAGGTTGGCAAACCGCCCGTTAGCGCGCTTGCACTCAAGAAAATCGGCAAGGAGAAGGGTGCGCATAACCCGGGCAGCGAAGTTGTTGGGAACATGAGCCTAGACGACGTCATAGAGATTGCAAAGGAGAAAATAGAGCAGATGAACACAACGTCCCTCAAGAGTGCTGTAATGACAGTACTCGGCACGCTCGTCTCCGCGGGCATCAACGTTGAGGGCAAGCATCCCAAGGAGATTCAGAGGGCCATAAAGGCAGGGGAGATTCAAATCGAAGGGTGAGATTTTAAACCCTTCCCCACCCATTCAAACGTTAAGCCCCGCCAGCACCGCCAGAGGCGGGAGGGGATGATGCGTCATGGCATTGGTAGATAAGGAAAAGTTCAAGGCGGCAATAAAAGAGGCAAAGGAGAAGGCCAAGCCGAGAAAATTTGTAGAATCGGTGGAAATGGCCATCAACTTCAAGAATATAGATTTTAAGAAGCCGGAGAACAGAATTGAGGTGCAGGTCACGCTCCCCAAGGGCCGTGGCAAGCCCGTTAAAATCGGCTTCTTTGCAGACAAGGCACTCGCCGCCGAGCTCAAGAAGGCGAACATCGTTGACCGCGTTATCACAAAGGAAGAGCTCATGCAGATGGATAAGAAGGCGGCGAAGAAGCTGGCAAAGGAGTTCGATTTTTTCCTTGCCGAGCCCGCCCTCATGAAAGACATAGCAAAGCAGATAGGTTCCGTGCTCGGTCCGAGGAAGAAGATGCCACGCCCCGCCCCACCCAACATCAAGGCCATCGAGGCAATGGTCAAGGCCCTTCGCAACACAATCATCGTGTCCAACAAGAAGGGCAAATACCTCCCGGTGGTCCACGCACCCATCGGGACAGTCGAGATGTCTGAGGATGACCTGGCGGAGAACGCAATGGCTGTCTACAACGCCGTGCTCAAGAAGATACCCAGCGACCAGAACATCAGGTCCATATACGTCAAGACAACAATGGGGCCGTCCGTGAGGGTGATATGAAATGGTGCGCAAGAACATACTCAAGAAGCAGAAGGTCGTTGAAGAGCTCGCGGAGATGCTCAGCAGCGGCAAGACAGTGGCAGTGGCGTCCATCGACCGCGTCCCCGCAGACCTCATGCAGAAGGTCCGCCGCGAGCTCGCAGGCAAGGCAAAGATTCGCGTGGTCAAGAACCGCCTGCTTCTCCGCGCTCTGGAGAAGGTAAAGGACAAAATCGAGAACATAGAGGGTCTGGAGGAACACATTGACGGTCCTACAGCTGTCATCGTCACGGACATGGATCCGTTCCGCCTCTTCAAGATACTCAAGGAGCTAAAGGAATATGTCCCCGTAAAGGCAGGCCAGGTTGCACCCGTGGACATTGTCGTTCCAAAGGGTGTGACTCCCGTTCCCGCGCCCATGATTGCCGAGATAAAGGCAGCGGGAATTCCATCGAAGGTCTCAAAGGGTTTTGTAGAGGTCACAGAGGATTTCGTGGCCGTGCGCGCAGGCGAGGTGGTACCTCACCACATCGCAGACGCCCTATTGAAGCTCGAAGTGAAGCCCATAGAGGTCATGGTTCGCATAAACGCAGCGTGGAGCGAGGGACTCATATTCCTCCGCGACGTGCTCGACGTCTCCGTCGAGAAGGTGCTGGAGGACCTCCGCACCGCAGCAGCCTACGCGTTGAACCTCGCCGTGAACGTGGCGTATCCGACCACAGAGAGCATCAAGATACTCCTCGCAAAGGCTGCAGCGGAGGCGAAGAACCTGTCCATCAACGCTGGATACGTCACAAAGGATACTGCACCGCAAATCCTCGCCAAGGCGAGGGCTCAGGCCCTTGCCCTGGCATCCCGTCTGCCGCCTGAAGCCCTCGACGAATCCACGAGGGCGATGGTGGAGTCAGCCGCTTCCGCGGCCGCAAGCTCTCCTGCTCCCGTAGAGGAAAAGAAAGAAGAAGAGCAGGAGGAAGATGAAAAGTCTGAGGAGGAAGCTGCTGCTGGACTCGCGTCCCTCTTCGGTTAGGAGGTGAAAAAAGATGGAGTACGTATACGCTGCTCTGCTCCTGCACGCAGCGGGTAAGGAGATTAACGAAGAGAACATCAAGAAGGTCATCGAGGCTGCCGGCATCGAGCCGGATGAGGCCCGCATCAAGGCACTCGTCAGTGCCCTTGAGGGCGTTGACATAGACGAGGCAATTTCCCAGGCTGCAATGCCAGTGGCCGCCGCACCGGCCGCTGCTGCAGCAGCCGCGCCGGCAGCTGAGGAGAAGAAGGAAGAGAAGTCCGAGGAAGAGGAGGAGAAGAAGGAAGAGGAGGCCGCTGCAGGCCTTGCATCCCTCTTCGGGTGATTTAAACGGCACGCAAGAAGGAGGAGACGGAGCTCGTTCCGGTGGTCCTGGAGTACATGGCACACTGGAACACAGAGCTCGTCTACCTCCTCTTCCTTATCACTTTTCTCATGATTGCCGCTGTGTTCTCAGTAAGCGGGCAGGAAAGCTACGTCCTGTTCACGGTGTTTGGAAAGGACATCACGGTATTCGATGTGCTCATAACTGTGCTTGTCGCTGCATTTGCAATCTTCGTCTGGGCGCAGTATCGCAGGGAGCGGTTAGAACAGTACCTGCGGGAAATGCTCCGAATGCGTTATAAAGAATAAGAGTATTTTCATAGCATGAAGCGAATAGCGGCGATTCTTTGGCTATTGGTAATTCTACTTCCTGGGTATGCCCACGCGTTTGAGGCGAACATGTTCGTATTCGCGGTGACCGAGACGGGACAAGGCGTCCCCGCAACGCTCACAGTGGATGTAAAGCCAGGGAACGGAGATATAGCGATTGACCTTGGAAACTCCATCGTGGGCGAATCCACTCAGGAATCCGTGCGCGACGCGATAGCGGCTGCGACAAACATCCTAGGCGTAAACAAGGAAAAATACGACTTCCTCGTTAAGATAGAATCACCTGCAGAGAAAATCGACGGCCCGTCGGCAGGTCTTGCAATTGCACTTGCCACATACGCTGCACTGCAGGGCAAGGACGTACCCGACCACATAAGCGCAACCGGGCAGATAGACGCGGACGGAACTGTGTACCCCGTCGGTGGCATATACGGAAAGGCAAAGGCAGCCCACGATGTGGGTGTTAAGATATTCCTCATACCCGCCGGCGAGAGGAACACAATCGCAGAGATAGAGGAGGAAGTAGAACCTGGAATCGTGCAGACAGTTGAGAAGGAAATCGACATAGTCCAGTACGCCAAGGAGAACTGGGACATGGACATATATGAGGTCTCGGAGCTGAAGCAGGCTGTAGACATCGTATTCGAAGGGAAGGTCCCCGAGCAGAATATCCCCATATCCGGCCAGACAGAGGAGCTGGACAACTTTGTTCCCCCCGCTGCTGATGTAAACAAATCCAAGCCGTTCAAAGAGCTGGCAGAAGCCCTCGTACAGGGGGCAAGAGCTGCGGTCAACGATGCAAAGTCCTGCTCCCTTACGCTGCGCGATGTTAGCACAGAGCAGTATCTCAAAGACTCGCTGAAAACGGCTGAAAGCATGGTTGACCGTGCGGCAATGCTCCTCGAAAAGGGATACTATTACACCGCAGCGAACTATTCGTTCCTCGCCAAAATAGACGCGGAGACGTACAAGAACATCTGTGAGCACCCATCTCTCCTCGACCCGACGAGCACAGCATATCAGGACTTGCTGCAGGACACGGAAAACCAGCTCCACACGCTCGAAACGGAGCTGCAAGACGCGAACATGAACAAGAACAACTTCGAGTGGATTGGAGCCGCGAGGGACCGATTAATACGGGCAAAATACAACTTCGAAGCGCTACAGAACACCGCGCACGCGGCTAAACCCTCCCCCGCATATCTGAGACAGCTAATATCAATTCGCGAGTGGATTTCAAGTGCAGAGGAGATGTACAGGAAGGGGCGTGAGATTGACGGCCCCGAACTCGGCAACCTGCAGGAACTGGCAAAGCAGGCAATCATTTCCGTCGAGGACATACGGCAGATGGTGGACGTCAGGGACCAATCCATACAGGAGCGCATAGAATGGGCAAAGACGGCGTACGAGCTAGGCTGGTACTATACAGCGGCTCTCGAGGCAGCAAGCGCGAGGGGCCTTGCCCTGGGAGATGTAATTGCACAGAGAAAAGACCCAGTATCGGCACTTGCAGAGAAATTCTCGGACCCGTTTGAACCTGTCGGGATATGGGACGAGCTCTACGAGAACCACGCAAAATATTATTACGAAGCGGCAAAGTACTACAAGAGGTCAGGGAAGAGCGAAAAGGCAAAGGACATGGCAACCACCGGCCTCCAGCTGTACATGATGGCGAGGGAGATTCAAAAGATTCACAAGAGCATATACGCAGCGCCGACCGTCATTATCAGTGTGGAAAAGACCAACAAAATCTCAATGGAGGACAGCACCACGGCGATGCTCGCAGGTGCGGTTCTCATTATCAGCGTCGTACTGCTGCTCCTTCTCATCTCCACCGGGAGAAGCAAGAACATGAAAAAGAACCACGAAACCCTCGTTAAAGAACACAAGTACCGCAGAAAAATCATGGAGTTGGAGCACCGCCTGAGAGAGCTAGAAAAAAAGGCAAAGAGAAACCCCGACGACAAAGAGCTCAAAAAGGAAATGGCAAAGGCAAAACGCCTCCTGGGCAGGTATAAAAGCCAGCTAGAGAAGCTCAAGCGGACGGGAGCTTGATTTCCACAGCGGAGCTCCCGTCCTCCTTCATATACACCCCAATTATCTGGTCTGCTTCCTTAAGCATGGCATCGCGGTGGGAGACAACAATAAATTGCGTCGTCTTGGACAGGCGCTTGATATACTTGGCAACCTTCTCCGCGTTCTTCTTGTCCAACGCCTGGTCTGGCTCGTCGAGAATGTAAAAGGCGGCAGGACGGTAAAGAGCGATTGCAAGTATAAATGCTATTGCAACCATCGACTTCTCTCCACCGGACATGGCGTCTATGTTCTTCAGCGTCTTGCCCTTCGGCTGCGCCTCGATAATGAGGCCCGAGTTGAATATGTCGTTCTCGTCCGTCAGACGAAGGTCCGCGCTCCCCTGCTCCAACTCCTTATACACTTCCTTGAAGCGCTTACGGATGGCAAGGAACGCGTCCATAAATGCCTTCTCCTTTTTGCGTTCGATTTCCTCCATAAGCTCTAGAATCGCCCTCTTCTCGTCACGAAGCTTGGCAATACGGCTCTCCACCTCGTCAATTTTTACCTTCATCTCCTCGTACTCGTCTATGGCGCGCATGTTAACCGGCTCGAGGGAGCGCATCTCGTCAAGTATCTCGCTCACCCTGCGCTCAGGCTCAGGGGGCAGTTCAGAAAGTGGCTCCACACCCTCGTACTCCCGAAGGTCCGAGTCAAGCTCAACGATGTTGTCGAGAATGGAATTCAACTTCGTCTCCAGCTGGAGGCGCTCGCGATAGAGCGCATCCCTCTCCGTATTCTTGGCACCGATTTTGCTCAGAATATCTTTGAGGGCAGTGTCGAGAACCTCCCTCTGCTCATTCAGGCGGTCAAGCCTCTCCTTCACTTCAGCGGAGCGCTTCTCCGCCTCAACCAGCCTCTGCTCAAGCTCCTTTATCTCATCGGAGAGGGAAGATATCTGGAGAGTTATCGCGTCTCTCCTCTCCGCAAGGGAGTCCAGCCGCCTGGATAGCTCCGCTATCTTCTCGCTTAAGTACTTCAGACGCTCCTCCTTCTCCTTTGCAACGAGCTCTATTTCGTGAATCTCACGGGAGAGAAGGTCCCGCTCCTGGCGCAGGGAGGAAAGGGTATCGAAAAGGGAAACGCCTTCTTTGCCCGCTTCCTTGCGGAGAGTACGCCTTAGCTCTGCCTTCTTCATCTCGAGGTCCGATATCTCGTTCGCGAGGGTCTCCATCTCCCGGGAGAGCTCCTCGAGACGGGCCTCTATACGCTTCGACTCGTCCTCCTCCCCGATAGGAGCGGATTCAACAAATTTCTCCAACTCCTGTTTGCGAGCATTAAGCTCGGAAAGACGGGAGCTTATGGAACGGACACGCTCGCGAATCTCCTGAAGGCGTGCAAGTATGCTCTTTGCCTCCGCTTCCTTCTCCGATAGCTCCTGACGCTTCGCCTCCACAGAAACTATCTGCAGGAGCGACACACCGGAGCGCCTGGCACCACCACTCATAATACCGGAGCGCTCAACAATGTCCCCGTCCAAAGTCACTGCCCTGTACTTGCCCGCGAGTTTCTTCGCATCATCGACCGTATCCACGACGAGGGTATCGCCAAAGACAAACGCCATTGCACGCGCGTACTTCTCATCGTATTTAACGAAGTCCAGCGCACGTCCCAGAACCCCGCGCTCGTGAGGTACATCTGTGAGGCGGTAAGAAACGCGGTCCATGGGCAGGAACGTAGCACGACCGAGATTGTGCTTCTTCAGGTATTTTATCGCCTCAGCAGCAGCGTCCGCCGTATCGACAACGATGTAGAAGAGACGCCTGCCCGCAGCGGTCTCAACGGCGGACGCGTATTTACTATCATACTTTATCAGGCGGAAAACATAGTCATGAATGCCAAAGAGTTCTCCACGATTCTGAGCCTGCTTTAGCGCATTCAGGACCTCGACGTCAACACCCAGGGACTTCAAGGCATTGGCCGCACCCCTGTAAGAACCAACTTCCTCCCTGAGTGCCTTGATTTCCTCCTGTAGAGCAAGGTATTGCTGATTCAATGAACGCTCGAGGTCGAACACTTCCCTCTTGGAACGCTCCAGCTCCCGTATCTCTGATTCAATCTTCCGCAGCTCCTCCTTTGCCGCCTTCACCTTCTCAAGAAGTGCTGCCTGTTTCCTGCTCACTTCCTGTCGGGTGTTCAGTTCTCCAAGGAGACGGCTGTGCTCTTCGCGCACTTCCATGAAGCGCTTCTGCTTCTCGTCAATGAGTCTCTCTATTTCAAGAAGTTTCGCCTCCGCTGCCCTCTTCTCCGACTCCATCTCAGATATCTGTGCCTCGAGTGCGCGAATCTTTTCATCAACGGCCTCGAGGGCCTTCTTCTTTTCGTCGAGACGGGCAGAAACAGAACGGTACTCCTCCTCGAGGAATTCCCTCTCAGAATTCAGGCGCTCGCGCTTCGTTGTAAGGTCGATGATTTCATTCTTTATACGCTCCAGGTCCTTTTCGAGGGACTCTCTGGTCGTTTGCTTGCGCATAAGCTCCTCACGAAGGGATTCGAGGAAGCCAGCACCGATTTTTGAGTATATCTCACGAATCTCCGCATTCACTCTTTCCAGTGCATCCTCCGTTTCCTTTCTTTTATCCTCGAGCTCCTTCAGCTCGGCATCGATGCTATTCAGCTGGCGCTCTACCTCCTCCAATCTTGCTCTCAGACGCTCTGCAGACCTCTCCAACTCATCTTTGCGGTGTAGAAGAATTGCCTTTCTGAGACGACGCAGCTCATCCTTCAATGCCTGGTAGCGAAGGGCCGCGTCCCTGTCCGCCTTTAACTTTTCAAGCATTGCCTTTCTCTCACCGAGAATAAGCTCAGCATCCTTTATCTTTTCCTCAACGGACTCCAGCTCCTTTAACGCCTCTTGCTTACGCTCCTCGTACTCGGAAACGCCGGCAACCTCATCTATAATCGTCCTTCGCTCACGGGGAGTCATCTTCACGACTTTTTGAATGTCACCCTGGAGAACGATGTTGTAGCCGTTGGCAGAGATTCCAAAGGATGCGAGAAGGGAAACAATGTTGGACTTCGTTGTCCTCTTACCATTAAGACGGTAGACAGAGTGCCCCTTACGGTCTATTTCCCGCGTTATCTGGTAATCCTTACCATCGGCACCTTCGATATCCATGGAAACGATTGCCCGGCCGTCACGGGCCTTATGGTATACGAGGTCGGTCAGCCGTGACGCCCGTATCGTTTTGAGGCGCCCTTCGCCGAGAACGAAGACAATCGCGTCTATGATGTTGGACTTGCCGGAACCGTTGGGACCCATGATGCCGGTGAAGCCGGGGGCAAAGGGAATGTTCGCCGTGCGGAACGACTTGAAGTTCTTGAGTGTGAGGCGTTTGAGGCGTGCCGGCATCTCAAAGAAAAAGGAGGCAAACAATAAAAAGGAAAATCGAGAGGAAAGAAACACCTCACTATCTTTTTAAAATCTCCCGCTCCAAACTTCTTAGCCCGATGACCGGGTGGAGGTGCTTTTATGGCCAAGAGTTAC
>CAZAKL010000005.1:23142-38628 GCA_964486025.1 uncultured archaeon | reverse complement strand
TCGAGCGCAGCGAGTATTCCACCCATCGTCGTTAGGGCGGCGAAACGACCAATCCCAGCCCCGGCGTTTCCTCAAACCATTTCATTGCTAATGCAAATTGTGTATCCCCCTTGTCCCCCATACAATCTAAGCAATCTGTAGCTGTTGCAAAGGCGAAAGTGTGAGGTATGTATGTGAAAAAGCCAAAAACCGAAATACAGTATGATGAAAATGAATGGGAATCTAAAGCAAATATTGGCAGGTGTCGTATTTACAATCACGTTAGCAACAGGGGTGCTGATTCTAGAAACATTTCAGAACAGCATAGCAAACATTAGCCAAACAGCATATGCAATAGTAGAAGATGGCGTTAAATCAGTCAAGATATTGAAAAGTGCCCCAGCAATTGGCACCACGGCTGCGTGCATACTCCTACGGGTGAGACGCAGGATACAAAAACAGTAAAAGCGACAGATTGCAACCACGCTCCAGCGCGAAATACTGGGCATCATGCGGTTGCAATTCACACAGCACACGGGTGCACAACTTGTGCAAATAATTTTCGTTTGTAATTTCGGGGAGTATATAACGTAGCGGTGCGGATTCTTCGCGTGCACTACAGAAAACGCTTGTTACCGAACGTTCTGAATAGAGAAATATGAGATTCTCGATTTTTATAACTGTAAGGTGGTAACATATAAACACCATCCGCAGAATATTATTGCCCGCGGAGGTGGGCGGGGGCGACAAAATGGTGGTGATTTCGCCTCAGGTCGATGTTGACTCGCCCCCAACCCTGCTCATAGGTGGCGGGCTGTTTTTCTTGATGAACCACGACACGTGGGGGTGGGTGCTCATACTGCTGGGCACAATACTCGCAGCGAAGGCGTATGAGAGCATTCCAAGGATGTGCAGGAACAACTAGCACCTTCCAATAATCATTGACGATGCGCGTGAAGGGGACGGGGGCTTTAACATTGTTAAACGTATAAACCTTGCCCGACATATATGTATTCATGAAGGTTGCAATATCTGCGATGGGTCCCGGACTTAACGCGGCGTTCTCACCTGCATTTGGCCGTGCCCCATACTTCGTTATTGTAGAAGTTAACGGGGAAAACGTCTCAGAGGCAAAAAGCGTTCCGAATCCGGGGGCAAACGCCCCACGCTCCGCGGGCATAATGGCAGCACAGGCCATTATAAACGAGGGGGTATCCGCGGTCATTTCAGGGTCCTTCGGGCCGAATGCTTACGCCATTCTCTCTCAGGCGGGCATAGGAATGCTCACCTGTGGGGGCGCAACGGTGAGAGACGTGGCGCTGGCATACGGGCAGGGTAGGTGCATGCCTGCCGTTGGCCCGGCACCGGGCGGCGGATTCGGCCGTGGAGGCTACGGTCCAGGATACGGCAGAGGAATGGGAAGAGGATTTGGTAGAGGAAGAGGATGGGGGCGAGGCGGATGGTAGACATAGAGCATGGTGAAAAGACCGCACAGAGGGCCACGTTCATCGTGGCGGGACTCGCGCTGGCAAAGGGGCTCATAGGATTCATAACGAACTCAGCGGCGCTGATGGCAGATGCGCTGCACTCTACAGTAGACGTTCTCACAGCAATGGGCACATGGATTGGCCTGAAAATTGCAAAACGACCGGCAGATGAGCGCTTTCCGTATGGATACTACCGGGCGGAATCCATCGTTGCACTCATTATCTCGGCTGTAATTCTCTTCGGCGCCGTGGAGCTATTCATTGACGGCGTTCACCGAATTCAGAACCCGGAACCCGTAAGCAAGCCCTGGCTGGCGGCAGGGATGGCACTAATCGCTTCAGCCGTTTCGTTCTATCTATCCAGAATGGAGGAAGAAGCTGCCGAGAAAGCAAACTCCCAAGCGTTAAAAGCCGTGTCCATAGAATCCATGGCGGACACGCTTTCTTCCCTGGTGGTGTTTGCCTCAATCGTTGCGTCGGCGTACTTCGGCATTACGTGGGCAGAGGGCGTCGGTGCGCTTCTCGTTGCTGCGTGGGTGCTTAAAATCGGCGCGGAAACAGCATGGCAGTCAATACTCGCCCTCATGGACGTCGCTCCAGAGGAAACAAAGAGGGAAGTCGAAGAAATCCTCCAGCACGCAGGGGAAATAACGGGTTACAAGGACTTGAAACTGAGAAAGTCCGGACCCATGGTCTTCGGGGAGGTTACCGTTACGGTGCCCGCCGACGTGCCAGTGGCAAAGGCGGATGAGATTGCAAGGAGAGTAAGGGAATACGTGCTAACAATCCCTGAGATAGAGGATTTCAGGGTCTACGTCGAGCGAGAAATACCGAAGGAAAAAATAGTGGTGATTCCCGTCACGCAGGATGGAAAAATCTCCCCCACCTTCGCAACGGCACCCCGCTTTGCCGTATTCCGTGTGAAGAACGGCAAGGCTGAAAAGGTACAGGAAATAGACAACAAAGCACTTGGCAAAAAGGTAAGAAGGGGCCTCGCAGCCGCAAAGCAAGTATTGGAACTTAAACCGTACGCCGTGATTGTAAAAAACATCGGAGAGATATCGTACAACACGTTAAAGGAGGGTCTTGTCACAGTATACAGAACGGACTCAGAAGAGCCTGAAACAGCGCTGCAACAGTTCATATCCGGTGCTCTCAAAGAGTTACACAACGCCACGGTGAAAAAGGAATGATTCTCGCAATAACTGGGGGGAAGGGCGGCGTAGGAAAGACAAGCGTCGCCCTCTCCCTCGCAAGGAAATTAGGCGTGGATGTATTCGTCGACGCAGACGTGGAAACCCCGAATGCAGCCATACTGACAGGGACGGAGATGGCGGTCATTGACAGGGCATACAAAAAAATCCCCCGAATAGACGAGGAAAAATGCATACGCTGCGGGCTGTGCGCACAGAACTGCCCTGTCGCGGCGCTGGTATTTATCCCCGGAAAGGTACCAATGTTCTTTGAGGAGAACTGCGTTGGATGCATGCTCTGCAGGGACGTATGCCCCGTAAATGCAATATACGAGGAGAATGTGGAGATAGGGGTAATAAGAAAGGGGGCATGGGGCGATATAACCATTTACGACGGCGTCCTCAGGCCCGGAGAAGAAGAAGCGGCACCGCTTGTCGAAAAGCTTCTCAATACGGTCCCAGAGAGCAGAAACGTCATTATAGACACCGCTGCGGGGATTCACTGCAACGTAGCCAGGGCGCTATTGCCCGCAGATAGTGTAATAATCGTTACGGAGCCAACGCCCTACGGGGTTCACGACCTCTTGAAAATAATACAGCTCGTGGAACGGTTGGAAAAGCCATACAAAATATATGCAAACAAGTGGGGGATATCCGAGAAGTATCAGAGGAGGATATTGAGTATCTCCCGCGAAAAAGGCGTGGAACTCATAAAGATACCATACAAAGAGGAGATAGCACGGGCATATGCAAGGGGCGAGTTCATACCGGTGATTCCATGATTGTAAGCGTCGTATCCGGCAAGGGCGGTGCAGGAAAAACCACGATAACGGCAAGCATAGCGCATACATTTCCAAGGGAAAGACTCACACTTGTGGACGCGGATGTGGACACTCCCAACCTCTCGCTGGCGCTTGGCATAGAAGAACCGGAGAGTGTGGAGGAATGGTGGGGTGGAACGGTCGCTGAATTCACGGGCAAAACCCCGCGGCCAGAGGCATGTCCATTCGGGGCGATTGAAAAGGACGGAGAAGTGAACGAACTGCTATGCGAAGGCTGTGGTGCCTGTGCAAAGCGATTCCCCGATGACTACAAAATGAAGAGCATTCACACAGCCGATATAATTTTGTATCGCTGGAAAGGCGTTCCACTCATAACAGCGGAGCTTCTCCCGGGGAGGTCCGGCTCCGGGAAAATCGTAACGGAGCTTAGAAGGCGGGCGGAGGACATTGCGCGTAAAGAAAACAGAGATGTAATGCTCGTCGATTCCGCAGCAGGGAGGGGCTGTCCGGTTATAGCATCGCTCAGAGGGGTGGACCTGGCAATACTCGTCGTGGACAACACACCGACAGGGATATCGGACGCCCGCTTTGCAGCAGAAGTGATTAAACACTTTAACGTCCCCCTTGCATACATTATAAACAGAGCTGACCTCGCAGAGGACAGAAAAAAAGAAATAGACCACATCTTTGGCGAGGAATACGGTGGCACGAAAATCGGAGAAGTTCCGTACCTGCCGGACGTCATACGGACATATCCGCCCCCGTATGAGCGCCTGTTAGAATACATCAACGTTGAATGGATTCTGAAAAAGATTTGACGGCGTTTTGAACCTCCGGTGCATCCGCAAGACTGGCCACTCTGGAGCGCAGCAACTCTTTTACGTAAAGCTCCAGAAACGCATCGGATGAAAGTCCGCGCGTCTGGGCATAAAATACCTGTTCATCATCGGGCGAAAGGTCCCGTGAACGGTGCGCGGCGTGGACAACGTCGTCCGTCAATATTTCGAGCTGTGGGACAGAAACTGCAAGCCCACCCGTCGTCAAGAACGCAGAATCCATGTCCACCTCCGCCCCGCTAGACGCTCGCTCCACACGTATCACGCCACGGTGTGCAAGAAAATCTCCGGGAGAAGAAAAGATAAGATGGCGTACGAATGCACGGTTGGATTTCGAGCCGGCAAACACGTCCGTTACGACGTCGGAACGCCCGCCAATGGAGCCGCCGGAGATGTCTGTAGACGCTCTCTCTCCGTTAAGAAAAACCTCGTAGTGAACGTGAGCATCTTGGCCAATAACTGCAAGGCGCGATGTGAAACGAGACTCCCTACCCAGATGGACACGAATGTGCAAATACTGCGGCGCGCTCCCGGAAACAAGGAGCGAAATGTCGGCGGACACGCCGGGACGAACAAGGATATCAAGAGTTGCCGATTTCGAGTTACGTGAAACGTCTCTGATATATATTTTGGCGTCATTCCTCACGCAGAACAGAATATGCTGCGCGGTGTGGCCTTCGCCTGACTCGAGGAGCAGCTCTTTAGACCCGTCCCAAGTATAGATGGCGGGCAACTTCGAGAAGTGATGCGCAAGGGCGCGGCTCCTCGACGGGTCGAAACTGAAGGAGGGAATGGCATCCACGGGCACAGCACCGATGACCTTGCCCCTGTCCCATGCGTCGCCGGAAAATGCATCCTCAAACAGCTCCCAGCGCGTGTAGGAACGGATAGTGGGGGAGTCACCGTAGGGCTGGTACGTGGTTGTCGGAAGCACATCAGCGGCACGTTTACGGATGTCATCAAGGCGTAGCATCAGCCTACCCCCTTAGAAAAGTCAGCATTAAGTACCTCACGAAGAACAGATGCGTATTCCAGGGGCAATCCCCTGAGAATATCCTGTATAAACCCGAGGACCGCAAGCCCCTTCGCTTCTTCCTCCGAGAGTCCACGGGACTGGAGATAAAAGAGCTGGTCCTCGGAGAAACGGACAGTAGTCGCCTCGTGGGTGAAAACTGCCGTGGGCTCATCTATCTGTGCGTGCGGATACGTGGAAGCCTCGCTCTCACTGTCGAGAAGCAGCGAATCACAGGAAACGTGAGAGAACGCGTTCTTTGCCCCCCTGTTGATACGGATAAGCCCGCGATAGATGTTCACACCGCCGTCAGCAGATATGCCCTTTGAAACGACGGTGCTCCTCGTGTTCGGCGCCACGTGGAAAATCTTGGCACCGCCGTCCTTGACGTAGGGGCCATGGGCGATAGAAAACACGTTCATGGTCGTCCGTGCGCCCTCGCCCCGCAGAACGACAGAGGGGTAAACGATTGATGTCTTCGCACCTATACTCCCCTCCACCCACTCGATAAAGGCGTTCTTCTCCGCGATTGCGCGCTTGTTGTTGAAGTTGATTATGTTCTTGCTCCAGTTCTGAACGGTTGTGAACTTCACATACGCACCCTCATGGGCATATATCTCCACCGCACCGTCGTGGAAGGAGAATTTCCTGAAAAGCGGTGCCGAGCAACCCTCTATGAAGTGAACCTCCGCACCCCTGTCAGCAATAATGAGAGAATGCTCAAACTGCCCCTCCAGCTCCGTTGAAATGTAGAAAAAAGCCTCTACTGGCAAATCCAGCTTAACACCCGGCGGAATGTATAGAAAAACGCCACCGGACCAGAGGGCATAGTGGAGCGCGGAATACCTGTGCTCGGCAGGGGGGAATATGCGAGAGAAGTACCTGCGGACGAGCTCAGGATGATTGAGAACAGCCTCGTGCATTGGCTCAAGAATGACTCCCTTCTCGCGGAGCGGCTTCATAACGTTCGAATATACCGTCTCGCTGTCAAGAGCCGTGGAAAGGCCTGCCAGATACTCCTTCTCATACTCGGGAAGATTCAGGCGCTCGTATATACGGCGAACGTCCTCCGGCAACTCATCCCACGAGCTAACGGGACGGACACCGGGGTCCTTATAGAGAATGATGTCCTCCAGGTTCAGGCCCTCAACACCCCTGAGCCACCTCGGTTCAGGAAGGCGGTTGTAGAGCTCAAGGGCGTTCAGACGTATCTTAAGCATCCATTCCGGCTCGTTGTGCTGCTCAGAAATTTCACGGACAATGCTGGCATCAATCATAGAAACCCGCCCTCAGCACGTCCTTCAAAACATCCGCGCCGCCGGAGCGAATAATCCTTCCGTCTCGAATCAAATAGACCCTGTCAGGACGTATGAGGTCCAGAAGCGCGGGACTGTGGGATACAAGGAGAACGCCTTTCCCTGACTGGACGAGCTCGCCAATGATTCCGGCGATTGTCCTGAGTCCGTCGACGTCCACGCCGCTATCTATCTCGTCAAGGAGCAAATACTTTCTATCAAGGAAGAGGGCTTGAAGAAGCTCGGACCGCTTCTTCTCACCGCCTGAGAATCCCTTGTTGGCGGAACGGGATAAATACGATGGATTTAAACCGACACGGGAGGCAATCTGCGCAAGCTCGGAGAAGGCCCGCGGGTCCCGCTCCCTGCCGGACGCACGAAGGAGTAACGTTGCCAGAGTCACACCATCAAACTCGGGTGGGTTCTGAAACGCAAGGAAAATCCCGCGCTTTGCCCTCTCATCGGGCGAAAGCCCAGTTATATGTTCCCCCTCCAAAAGAATCTTCCCGCTCACCACTTCATACCGCGGGTCGCCCATGATTACCCGTAGGAGCGAAGATTTCCCGGAACCGTTGGGGCCAAGGAGTACAACGAGCTTCCCCGGCCGGACCTTCAGGGAAACGTCGTCCACGACCACCTTTTCGTCAACCCTTGCAGAAACGTTCTGTACCTCGAGCACGTTTTAACAGTGTTAAAAAAGGTTTTTATTCTGTGAGGTCCGCCACGATTTTGGGCAGATTCTTTATCTCACGGGCATGAACAAAGGAAAAACCAGCACGGATTGCTGCAACACGGTCGTAATCAGTATCCCCAACAACCACTGCCCTTTTCACCCCCAACCTCCTAGCTGCGAGGATAAACGGCTCGGGATTCGGCTTTCCATGCGTCACATCCTCCGCAGAGACAACCACGTCAAAGTACATGCCAAGGGACGGGTTAGTAGCCCCGAAAACCCACTGAACGAACTTCCGAGACGCGGAGGTGACGAGAGCGAGGGGATACTTACCGTGCAACTCGTTGAGGGCGTCGTAAACGCCGGGCAGGACACGGACCATGCTGAGATACTTCGGAGTAAACTCCCACTTCTTCTGTCGAATTCTCCGAATCGTCTCCTCATCCAGCTCCGGGTACAGGTCATGCACAATGTCCAAAAATCGCTTGCCCACCTCCCTGCGGAAGGCCTCCTCTATTCCGGGCTTTCGGGGGATGTTGAGGGCATCCAGAGCATCAAGGAAGGAGTACAAATGCACGTCCGTCGAGTCCACAAGCGTACCGTCTAGGTCGAAGAGAATGCCCAGCATGGATTTAAATGGGGAGAAAGCAATATTATTGTGCTGGTCAACCGACGCAGCGGGCGAGTTCTTGCAGAGCACGTTGAAATTGCAAATACGTTCTGGAAAAGAGCGACAGGTTTAATGTTCAGAAGACGTTTCGACGGTGCACTTATCTTTCCAGACGTCGGAAGGACATCCTTCCACGGTTTCTTCTGTTTCTTTCCAATCCTGCTGGTCTGCCTGGATGAGCAGAACCGCGTCAAGGAAACGAAGGTTTTGCGGCCGTGGTCCGTTCTGGACGTTGACTGCAAGACCGTAATCGAGCTGGACGCCAGAAATCACTGGGACGTGAAGAAGGGGGATGAGCTGGTCTGGAATGAGGGTAGTCGCCAGTAGGGACCTCTCCGGCGTATGCCCGTACGAGCTGAATGACGCAAAATGCCTCCACTGCGACCCGGAAGAGGCTCCCTGCGTAAAAGCATGCCCAAAAGGTGCAATATACGTCGTGGCGGACGGAATCCTCGCCATTGACTACGATAAATGCGACGGCTGCGGCGAATGCGCAAAGGCCTGCCCCGTCGGTGCAATTGTCATAAAGGCAGGGAAGGCGTTCAAATGCGACCTCTGCCTCTCAATGTTCGATGAGCCACAGTGTGTGCTGGCGGGGCTCGCAGAAATCAAGTACAGCCAGAGGGAAAGGGAAGAGATATGGGATGCCCTTGGCTGGGCATTCTACGAGGAGGGAGAGTACAAGGTAGAACTGACTCCCCTCCGACTCTGGGAAGCGAGGACACTGAAGGAGATTGTAGACAGGTACACAAAGCTCAGGGGAGAGTTCACGTGGGAGGAGGTCATTGAAGGGATAGAGTACGAGCAGGGCGAAATGCCCGCCGAGTCGAAGGAGCGCATACTCTGGTGGATAAAGAAAACGTACGAGGGGTTCGGCCCGCTCGAATTTCTCAAGGGGGAAGACATTGAGGAAATAGCCGCTGTGCGTCTGAGGGACCCGATACGGGTGTACGTGCGCGGAAAGGGATGGATGAGCACGAACCTCGCATTCTGGAGCGAAGAATACTTTACAACGGTCGTAAACAGATTTGCAGCATCGGTGGGCAGGAGAATAACGCTGAAGAATCCGAGGGTAAACGCCGTGCTCCCCGACGGCTCGAGAATTCACGCCGTGGTTCCTCCGCTGTCCTCTGGACACGCCCTGACAATCAGAAGATTCTCTGTGAGACGCTACACGCCATGGGACCTGATAGAGCTCGGTACGGCGACGGCGGAGGAAATGGCGGCAATATGGTGGGCAATGGACGAGGAGAAGAACATCGTTATCGCTGGAAACACAGGGTCGGGAAAAACAACAACGCTCAATGCTGTCCTGTCCTTCGTCCCCCTCAACGAGAGGGTAATACTTGTTGAGGAAACACCGGAAATCGACGTACCCCACCCCCACAGCGTCCGCCTCGTGCCAACAGAGGACATAAGCATGCAGGAGCTCGTGTACGACACGTTGCGCATGCGCCCGGACCGCATTGTCGTGGGCGAGGTGAGGAGACCGGAGGAAATGCGGGCGCTCTTCGACACAATGCTTGCCGGCCAGGGCAAGGGCTCATACGCTACAATGCACGGTAGAACGGCAGAGGAAGCGATACGGCGGATACGGAGCATGGGTATCCCCGAAGAAGACATGGTAGCCCTTGACCTCCTCGTGGTGCAGAGAAGGAGGGGAAGAGGGGCAAAGGAGGAGAGAAAAATCGTGGAAATGGTCTGGCCCAACGGCGGAGAACCTCCGGAAAAGGAGATAGAAAAGCGCGCAGAGTTTCTCAGAACAATCAGGGAGAAGAACCTCCAAAAATACGCGGAGGAAGTGGCGAAATGGCAACGCTGACGCGGGTGCTTCAGGAAAAGCTCCTGAAAGGTGGCTGGAGAATCTCCGTCGAGGAGTATCTGACATATTCGGCGATTGCTGCCCTCGCTGCAACGGTTTTTCTGCACATCCTCTTCCACCCGCGACCCAGCGGACTGGCACTGTTCATAGTTTTCGCAATTCTCCTGACCATATACTTGCCCTTCCGCCTTGCACGGGTCAGGGCAGAGCGAGCAGAGGCAGAAATGCCATACGTCCTGAGAACACTGGCATCAGAGGTGGAAGCAGGCGTCCCGTACTTTCAGGCGCTGAGAGATGCGTCCAAAGGAGGTAAAACTCTAGGAGCTGCCATAGATGAAGCTGTTGCACTGTACAAAAGGGGGATTCCCATAGAGCGGGCACTAAAGGCAGTTGGAGAGAGTTTTGAATCAGAGCGTGTCCAGAGAGCATTCATGCACATGGGCGTACTCTACCAGAGCGGTAAAGAGGCTGGGGCGATAAAGAAGATGGCAGATGAGATGATATCCATTCACCGGGCGGAGGCGAAGCGCTTCTCAGCAGAGCTGGCAGTGTACACCCTCATATTCATAGCCGTAGCCGCCCTGGTCCCCGCCCTCTTCGAAATGTATGTGGCACTGGGGTCCCTCTTCATGCGCATGTCTCTCACGCCTAAACAGGCGTTCTACATACCGGCAATCGTGTTTCCTGCCATATCCGGGATGGTGCTGGCATGGATATACCTGAAACTCCCCAGTTTCATGAGGCGATAGGATGAGGGAGTGGGTTGCGGCAATACTGCTTACCATGGCACTCGCTGCGTTGCTGTATTCCCTTAAACCGATGTACGCTGCGCTAGCGTTGCTAATCCCGCCATTCTACCTGGTATACAGCGAGACGGCAAGGCAGAGGAGAGTTGCACGCATCGAGAGGGAGCTTCCCCGTGCACTGCTGGAACTGGCAACACTGCCCACCCACAGCTACCGGGACGTTGTGAGATACATCTCCAATGGGTACGGGCCGCTGTCGGAGGAGTTCAAGCGAATCGGGCGCCTCATAGACTCAGGAATTCCCCCTGAAAAGGCGATGCGCAGCGTAGCCGAGCGTTCCGGCTCAGTATTGCTCAACAACGCCGTCTCGATAGTCATAACGGGGATAAAAAGCGGCTCGGACTGGGCTGAGCTCATACGCGGGGCGGCGGAGGATATCGAGGCGATTATCGACATGGAGCGCGAGAAAAACTCCGCGCTGGCCCTCCAAAAATATGTTACAATACTGTCGGCGGGCGTCTTCGTTCCAGCTGTGCTGGGAATAACCATGCGCATGGTGAGGCGCCTTGCAGGCGAGGGACCGCTGGAGGGCGGACTGCTCCTTGAAGCAGTCATGCGGGCAATACCGGTTCACATCATTGCACTGGCTGCGATGGCTGCTGTGTTCGTGGCGCTTCTAGAGGGGCGCCCGAAGCGTGCAATCGTCTACGCTGCGATACTAATACCACTGGCGGCGGGTACATACCTTCTCAGCGGGGGGATTCTTGTTTAAATGAGGTAGGGCATTATAGGAACGTGGATGTTCGGGTCAGCTCGGGTCTTAACCTGAAGGGGTACACGCTCATCGTCGGTTTCCCCGGAATAGGGCTTGTGGGCCCAATTGTCGCAAGGCACATCGTTGAAACAATGAACATGAAGCTCGCAGGCACAATATCCTCCCCGGAGTTTCCAGCCGTCTCTGCAATAAAAAACGGTGTTGCACTCCCCCCTGTACGAATCTACGCTGACCAGGAGAAGAAAATAGCCGTTGTCGTCTCCGAAATCATGTTCTCCGAAAAGACCGCCAAGAAACTGGGTGAAGCACTCATAGACGCGGCAAAGAAATGGGGAATTGAGAGAATAATATCCATAGCAGGGGTCCTCATGCCAGGTGCAACGAACACGGTAATTCTCGGCGCTGCCAGCCACCCAGAGGACGTAAAGTACATGATGCGCTTCGGCATAACTCCTGTGGAGAAGGGAATCACGACGGGGATTTCCGCAGCGCTACTCACCCACGGGCAGAGAAAGTCGGTGAACGTGGCACTGGTTCTCGGCACACTGAGAGCAAAGGAAGACTTCCGTGCAGCCGCAGAGATTGTCAGGAAACTGGATGAAATGCTCGGTTTGGACATTCCCTACGAGGGCCTGCTGGAAAAGGCAGCAGAAATAGAGAGAGAAGTTTCGCACATTGCATCCACGTCCAAAGAGCACGATATTCCCATGTACGGGTGAGAAAATGCTCGTAATCACTGCAATCAGGCCGGAAGTCATCCGCAAGATACGCGCAAGGGGAGAAGGCACACTGGAACTGTGGTCCGTACCGAACGTCATCGCGGCAGAGTCCTTGCGGCCGGGAGACGTTGTGTTTCTAACGGAGGAGGCAGAAGAGGACGTTAAAAGAGGGGTAGAGGGTATCGTTGTTAGAGTAGACAGGGTAAACGTGGACTACAGAAGAACGGGCAACCACTACGGAGACGAATGGGAGGTAAAGGCGGCGCGGATGCGCGTCTCCCTCGTGGGAACAGCAAGGGTGAGCCAGGTGACGGGAGGGAGGACGCTCGTAGCCAACGTTGATATGCACGACCACCTCATCATCGGATAATCGCAAATATCGCTGCCACCGCCACAAGGAGTAGCACGATTTCTGGGCCCTCAAGGAGCGGGAGGGAAAATCCACCCCCCGATGCCCCGTAGTCCCGATAGGGATTCGGACGGAACGACCACTGCGCTGGGGACGCTGTCACGTTTCCGCCGGCATCTACAGAAATCTTTATGCCATTCTTGAAGGCTTCCGCAAGCGGCGTGAGAAGACCTGCGACAAAGGACCACTCCCCGGTGTCGGGGTTGTATGTTACGAACCCTTTCTGACCCTGAAGAGCCTTGACCATACCCTTCACGACGCCGTCAAGTAGAAGCTGAGGCGTACCGTTCGAATCGACGGTTACCTTTATCGTGTGGTTGCCCTCCTCCGTCTTCACTATGATCGCACCAGTCTTGTCGTCCTTCTGCATCTCAACTATGCGCTCCTCCCGCACCTTAGCCGGTGCAGCAACGGGGGATGCGGTGGCTCCGTCGTGGATGGCCACGACCTTGCCGTCCTGCTGGGTGATGGTAATGTGGTGTTCGCCCTCGGGGGTCTTGATGGTGAAGCTGTTGCCCTGGCGATCGTAGGAGATGATCTGGGCGGTGTGCTGGCGGCCGTCGCGGGGATCGATGTAGGTGATGTACGTCTTGCCGTCCTGCGTGAAGATCTGGACGGAGCCGTCGGAGGTCTGGAACGCCGCGCCCGGGGTGCCCTGGAGGACCTGTTCGAGCTGCTGGGCAGCCTGAGATGGAGAGGAAGGTGCAGACGCAACGGGGGATGCGGTGGCTCCGTCGTGGATGGCCACGACCTTGCCGTCCTGCTGGGTGATGGTAATGTGGTGTTCGCCCTCGGGGGTCTTGATGGTGAAGCTGTTGCCCTGGCGATCGTAGGAGATGATCTGGGCGGTGTGCTGGCGGCCGTCGCGGGGATCGATGTAGGTGATGTACGTCTTGCCGTCCTGCGTGAAGATCTGGACGGAGCCGTCGGAGGTCTGGAACGCCGCGCCCGGGGTGCCCTGGAGGACCTGTTCGAGCTGCTGGGCAGCCTCCTCAACGGTAGATGGCGGGGCCTGGCCCGTTGACTCGATAATTCTAAGGTGCTTCTGACCGTCCGGCCCGTCAACTATCGAACCAGCAGCGTCCTCCGCTACAATGGAGTCAATCCCGCCCATATCTTTGATTATCTCATTGGTACGTTCTATCTGATCCACAACATCCTTGGGCGCATCGGGAGTTGGCGTAAAGCTCACATCAAGCGCGTTTCCATCCTCATTCGGCGACATATTTACGTTCTGAACATAATTGCCAGCGAAGCTCGTTACGGTTCGAACGTGGACGTAGAGCCTGCCGTTGTAGTAGTATATGGCACCGTTTTCGAATATTATTGATACGAGTGTGCCAAAATCGCGCTCCTTTGTCCGGACATCCACTGAAATCGTGTTGCCATCCTCTGCCATGTGAATTGTCGATGCTAAAAGACGTACGCGGTAGTCAGAGCCTATGCTGAGCTGCGATACGTATCCGCTCCAGTCCGCGCCCGTGGCAACGATCCTGTTCCCTATATCTACGAATCCTTCCGTTGTGGTTACAAGACGCACCTTTCCCATTACCGACTCAAAGAACTCCGTAGATGCCTCAGAATCCGGCAGATGGTCCGCAAAACACTTGAGAAACTCCACATCGTTTATTACATACCCCTGACCCGTAAGGGTAAAGGCGGGATCGCTGCTGAACTCCGTCACTATGAGCCAAGCAGGGACAACAATCCCCGGAACACGATTGTCAATGTACGTGAGCCGAACAAGCTCCGGCTTGGCGACAACAGTCTTTCCATCTATTGAAACGGCGCCCAGCTCCTTGTTTACAACAATCCTGCGCCCGTCGGGAGACTCCGCCGCAATACTGCCGCTGCTAGAAATGCTCGTTGGAACGGACTGCTTTGGCTTCATGAAGAGCTCTATGATCTTCGGGACAATCAGCGTGCTCGGATCCGCACCGGATGCATGGAGCTGCACATATACGCCCTGATTGCGTATCTGCTCCGCCTCAACACGCTGCTTAAATGCTTGTATCTGCCTGTTAAGCTCCTCTGATACCCCTCCCGCTATCTGAGACGCGAAGTCGAGAATTCCCGAGAGGGCATCCTTTGCTGTCAGCTCAAACACCTGCTGAGAATCCTTCTGGGGCGGTGCACGCATATGGAGGTAGTATCCGCCGACCGTGTCAACGCACTCTCCACACTCCGACATAATCATGCTCATACCCGCCCCAGAAAGGGCTATACCTACCCATCCAGCGAGAGCGGACAGGCTTTGGGCATAAGAGGCGATGAACATGGCACGTGCGGGATCCTTCCCGAAAAGAACTTCCGCAACAGAATTGTTCATAAGAGGGCACGTCTCGTAACAATCCTTGTGCTGCCGCCTGGCTTCGAGAAGGTTCATTTTCACACCATCTGAGAAATCGAAGTCCACGTGATGCCCAAAGAGTATTGCCGTGGAGCCGTCGCGGAGCGCGTTTGTATCCTCTACGACAGATCCAAAAACGGGGATCTGCTCAGGAGTGCTGAAACCGAAGACCTTGCCGTTGATGTGTGCGCTACAGCTTGGACAGTCATCAACAGCCACTCCCACCGCCACGATCGCAGGCCCCATCTGGTACGCCCGCTCGTCCTTTTCCGTAACGAGTATGCCACCGGTAGGAATCTCGCGCCCCATTAGCTTGCTGAGAAAACTGTGAATGATTTTACCACCGGAAATGGATAGAACGGACTTAAAGGCGTCGCCGGGATCGGATCCGTTGTTTATGAGAATGTCCACGAAGGAGTCTGCGAACCCGCCCTGCGGCGGAGTAATCACACCCGTCTTCCATGTATCTGGAAGCTCAAACGCGCCAGAAGGTTTGAAGATAAATGCACTGAATGGAACGTGGTAGGCACCGCTAACCTCAAAGGGGTTCTCCTTTGGCCCCACGGCCACACGCTTGATAATGTAATATGCGAAGGGGGCAACGGTACCCTGTGCAGCTGCTCCCGAGAATTTGCCACCGCCAAATTCACTCAAATGCTCGGAGACGCGCCCAGAAATCGTACTGGTTATGGGGAGTTCCTTTGAGAGGTGCTTCTGCAGAGCCGCGGCGTTTTCGTT